>CBDUAW010000029.1:0-12426 GCA_965365215.1 uncultured Eudoraea sp.
CCTATGTACGGAAAGTTCGTATTGAGAACAAAGAAATATGTTGCACACGATGAGACTAACGATTGCAATATCGGAGACACGGTAAAGATCATGGAGACACGTCCCCTGAGCAAAACCAAGTGTTGGAGATTAGTTGAAGTCTTAGAAAGAGCTAAATAAAATGGTACAACAAGAGTCTAGATTAAAAGTTGCTGACAACACCGGTGCAAAAGAGGTGTTAACAATCAGAGTACTGGGAGGTACTAAGAGGAGATATGCTTCTGTGGGAGATAAAATTGTAGTGACTGTTAAAGAAGCTACCCCTAACGGCGGGATCAAAAAAGGAGCGGTATCAACTGCAGTAGTGGTACGTACCAAGAAAGAGGTCAGAAGACCTGACGGGTCCTACATCCGCTTTGACGATAATGCCTGTGTACTCCTTAATCCTACTGGTGAAATGCGCGGTACGCGTGTATTTGGACCGGTTGCTAGGGAACTTCGTGAGAAGCAGTTTATGAAAATTGTATCATTGGCCCCTGAGGTACTATAAAGGAATAGGAAATGAAATTAAGAATTAAAACAGGAGATACTGTAAGAGTCATTGCCGGGGACCATAAGGGAACCGAAGGCAAGGTAATGCAGGTAGACCGAGAAAAGAACAAGGCTATCGTGGAAGGCGTAAATATGGTTTCCAAACATGAAAAACCAAACGCACAAAATCCACAGGGTGGTATTGTTAAGAAAGAAGCTCCGATCCACCTTTCTAATCTATCATTGATCGATAGTAAGAGCGGTGATACAACCAGAGTAGGTTTTGAAATCAGGGATGGAAAGAAAGTTAGGTTTTCCAAGAAATCCAATGAAGTAATTTAGTTATGGCATACGTTCCAAGATTAAAAAAAGAATACAGAGAGCGCATTGTAAATTCGCTTAAGGAAGAATTTGGATACCAGAATGTTATGCAGGTACCCAAGCTTCAGAAAATTGTGCTGAGCAGAGGAGTAGGAGCAGCTGTGGCCGATAAGAAATTGATTGATCACGCTGTAGATGAACTCACCCTGATTAGCGGACAAAAAGCGGTTGCCACCATCTCCAAAAAGGATGTGGCGGCCTTTAAACTTCGTAAAGGAATGCCGATTGGAGCAAAAGTAACCTTACGAGGGGAAAAAATGTATGAGTTTTTGGATAGATTGGTGACCACGGCACTCCCAAGAGTTCGCGACTTCCAGGGAATCAGAGCTACTGGCTTTGACGGAAGGGGTAATTACAATTTGGGGATTACCGAACAAATCATTTTTCCAGAAATCAACATTGATAAAATCAATAGAATTAATGGGATGGATATCACCTTTGTGACTTCCGCCAATACCGATAAAGAAGCAAAATCATTGTTAACCGAATTGGGACTCCCTTTTAAAAAGAATTAATATGGCCAAAGAATCAATGAAAGCCCGAGAAAGAAAAAGGGCAAAAATGGTAGCCAAATATGCGGAGAAGCGAAAAGCCTTAAAAGAGGCCGGAGACTACGAAGCATTGCAAAAACTTCCCAGGAATGCTTCTCCTGTAAGAATGCACAACCGTTGCAAACTTACCGGCAGACCAAAGGGGTACATGAGAACTTTTGGAATTTCCAGGGTTACTTTCAGGGAAATGGCAAACCAGGGATTGATTCCTGGGGTTAAAAAAGCAAGTTGGTAAACCCAATAAAAAGGTAAAAGATGTTTACAGATCCTATAGCAGATTATCTGACAAGAATTAGAAATGCCAGCAGGGCAGGCCACAGAGTGGTAGAAATTCCTGCTTCAAACCTGAAGAAAGAAGTTACAAAAATTCTTTTTGACCAGGGATATATCCTGAGCTACAAGTTTGATGATGACGAAGTACAGGGAAAAATCAAAATAGCACTCAAGTACGATAAGTTTACTAAAGAACCGGTTATTAGAAAAATACAGCGGATTAGTAAACCCGGATTGAGGAAATACGCTTCCTCCACAGACATGCCACGAGTGCTTAATGGCCTTGGTATTGCCATTGTATCAACTTCTCACGGAGTAATGACCAGCAAACAGGCAAAGAGAGAAAATGTAGGAGGAGAAGTCCTTTGCTACGTGTATTAAAAGAATAAAGCGCTTAAAGAATAAAGAAATGTCTAGAATAGGTAATAATCCGATTGCGATTCCTGAAGGAACCACAGTAGAAGTGAAGGAAAATACCATTACCGTAAAAGGGAAACTAGGGGAGTTAAACCAGGAGTTTTCTGCCGTTGACGTAAAAATTGAAGACGGACAGGTGATAATCAACAGACCTTCTGAGTCTAAAGAACACAAAGCAAAACACGGCTTGGATCGTTCGCTTGTTTCCAACATGATCGAAGGGGTGTCCAAAGGCTGGACAAAAGAATTAGAGTTGGTAGGAGTTGGTTACCGAGCCAGCAATCAGGGACAGAAGTTAGATCTCGCCCTGGGGTTCTCACATAATATAGTGATGGATTTGGCTCCGGAAGTGAAAATCGAAACTATCTCTGAAAAAGGTAAAAATCCAATTATCAAATTAACTTCGCACGACAAACAATTGGTTGGTCAAATAGCAGCCAAGATCAGGTCTTTCAGAAAACCAGAACCTTATAAAGGAAAAGGTATCAAGTTCGTTGGTGAGGTATTGAGAAGAAAAGCCGGTAAATCCGCATAATAAATAGATTATGGCATTATCAAAGACAGAAAGAAGAGAACGGATTCACAGAAGAATAAGAAAAGTTTCTTTTGGAACCGCGGAGCGGCCTAGATTGTCTGTGTTTAGAAGTAACAAGGAGATCTACGCACAACTAATTGACGACAATAAGGGAGAAACCCTGGTAGCGGCTTCTTCCAGAGATAAAGAGCTGAGCAAAGCCAAAGGAACAAAATCGGAAATTGCAAATGAAGTTGGAAAGGCAATTGCTCAAAAGGCTATCAAAGCAGGAATAGAAACCGTGGCTTTTGACCGTGGAGGTAATTTATATCACGGAAGAGTCAAATCTTTAGCAGAAGGCGCTAGAGAAGGAGGATTAAAATTTTAATAGTGAGTATGTACGCAAAATATAAGAACGTAGAAATGGTAAAGCCTGGTGGTCTTGAACTAAAAGATCGTCTGGTGGGAGTACAAAGGGTTACCAAAGTGACCAAAGGTGGTAGAGCTTTCGGATTTTCGGCTATTGTGGTAGTGGGAGACGAGAATGGAGTTGTAGGTCATGGTTTGGGAAAATCCAAGGAAGTTGCTACTGCAATTGCCAAAGCTATTGAGGATGCGAAAAAGAATTTAATCAGGATACCGCTTTCCAAAGGAACAGTTCCCCACGAACAAAAAGGGAAGTACGGGGGCGCCAGGGTTTATATTCAACCAGCCTCTCATGGTACCGGTGTAATCGCCGGGGGTGCTGTAAGAGCGGTACTCGAAGCCGTTGGGGTACACGACGTATTGTCTAAGTCCCAGGGATCTTCCAATCCACACAATGTGGTAAAAGCTACGTTTGATGCTCTTTTGCAATTGCGCGATGCGAGAACTGTTGCGAATCAAAGGGGAATCCCCATGGAAAAAGTCTTCAAAGGATAATAAGAGAACAGGATGGGAAAAATTAAAGTAACTCAGATTAAGAGCGGTATCAAAAAGACACAGAACCAGAAAAGGACTCTGGAGGCACTAGGGCTGCGAAAGATAGGACAGGTGGTGGAGCACGAAAACACCCCTAACATCCTTGGGATGATCAATAAAGTTAAACACTTGGTTTCCACAGAGGAAGCATCATAAAGAAAGGTGTAATGAATTTAAGCAATCTAAGACCGGCCAAAGGCGCTGTTCACAAAGCCGGAAAAACAGTTGGTAGAGGTCAGGGCTCCGGAAAAGGAGGTACTGCTACCCGAGGACATAAAGGAGCGAAATCAAGATCAGGGTACTCCAAGAAAATCGGATTTGAAGGAGGGCAGATGCCACTTCAAAGAAGGGTGCCCAAATTTGGGTTTAAAAACATCAACCGGAAAGAATACAGGGGAATTAACCTTAACGAGTTGCAATCCCTGGTTGATAATAAAATTGTAAAAGATACTGTAACCCATGAGGATCTTGTAGCTAACAGATTGGCTCGTAAGAACGACTTGGTAAAAATATTGGGAGGCGGAGAACTCAAGGCTCCCTTAAAAGTAAGTGCACATAAATTTACAGCTACTGCTAAGGCAGCCATTGAAACAGCTGGTGGTGAAGCTATAAGTTTATAAGGTATAAAGAATATGAAGAAATTCTTTGAGATAATATCCAATATTTGGAAGATTGAGGAGCTAAGGGGCCGCATTTTGGTTACACTTGGCTTGCTTCTGGTTTACCGTTTTGGGGCCCAGGTGGTTCTTCCTGGTATTGATACTTCGCAATTAGCAGAACTCTCCTCAAACACGGAGCAGGGTATTTTGGGAATTCTCAATGCCTTTACAGGAGGGGCTTTTGCTAATGCTTCCGTTTTTGCCCTTGGGATAATGCCCTATATTTCGGCATCCATTGTAGTACAGCTCATGGGAATTGCCGTGCCTTATTTGCAAAAGCTCGATAAGGAAGGTGAAAGCGGTAGAAAAACTAAAAATCAAATTACCCGTTGGCTTACCATAGGGATCTGTATAGTGCAGGCGCCTGCCTATCTATATGGCCTGGGTGCCTTAGGTGTTCCTGATACAGCCTTCCTCTTGGGGAAAGGCCTTAATTTTATCGTTCCTGCGGTAATTATTCTGGTTACAGGCTGTGTTTTTGCAATGTGGCTGGGGGAAAAGATTACAGACAAAGGAATTGGAAACGGGATTTCGCTCCTAATCATGATCGGGATTATTGCTACTATGCCACAGTCTTTTGTGCAGGAATTTATCTCCAGAACTTCCAACAATACAGGAGGCCTTATGTTTATGCTTATTGAGGTTATCCTGTGGTTTATTGTGATCCTTGCCAGTGTACTATTGGTGATGGCCACAAGGAGGATCCCTGTGCAATATGCAAGAAGGACTGCCTCTGGCGGATATGAAAAGAATATCGCCGGATCAAGGCAGTACATCCCCTTGAAGCTAAATGCTTCTGGGGTAATGCCAATCATCTTTGCACAGGCAATAATGTTTGCCCCCGGTTTACTGGGAAGAACGTTTAATAACACAGCCGTTGGACAATGGATGGAAGTACAGTTCCAGGATATATTTGGGTTGGCCTACAACATTTTGTTTGGGGTGCTCATTATTATATTTACCTATTTCTATACGGCCATTACAGTTCCAACTAACAAGATGGCTGACGATCTGAAAAGAAGCGGCGGATTTATTCCCGGTATAAGACCCGGGAAAGAAACAGGTGATTTTCTAGATAAGATCATGTCATTAATTACCCTTCCGGGATCGGTATTCCTGGCCCTTCTGGCAGTTTTGCCCGCAGTTGTGGTAAAGTTAATGGACATACAACCCGGGTGGGCATTGTTCTACGGGGGTACCTCACTCCTTATTATGGTTGGGGTAGCAATAGATACAGTACAACAAGTAAATTCATATTTGTTGAACAGGCACTATGACGGGTTAATGAAAACCGGTAAAAACAGAAAAGTAGCATAGTATGGCTAAACAGGCACCCATAGAACAAGATGGCAGTATTATAGAGGCCCTGTCCAATGCAATGTTTCGTGTTGAATTGGAGAACGGCCATGTAGTTACAGCCCATATATCCGGAAAAATGAGAATGCATTATATAAAATTGCTTCCGGGCGATAAGGTAAAATTGGAAATGAGTCCTTATGACCTTACCAAAGCAAGAATAACATACAGATACTAAGAAGCAAAAGATGAAAGTTAGAGCATCGATAAAAAAGAGAAGTGCCGAGTGCAAAATTGTGCGTAGAAAAGGCAGATTATACGTCATTAATAAAAAGAATCCTAGATTCAAACAAAGACAAGGGTAATTATGGCTAGAATTGCAGGGGTAGATATCCCCAAACAAAAAAGAGGAGTCATAGCGCTAACCTATATCTTCGGAGTAGGAAAAAGCAGAGCTAAGGAAATCCTGGAAAAGGCAGAGGTAAGCGAAGATACCAAGGTATCTGACTGGAATGATGACGAAATTGGACGTATCAGGGATGCGGTTTCCACCTTTAAGATAGAAGGTGAATTGAGATCTGAAACCCAGCTCAATATTAAGCGTTTAATGGATATTGGTTGCTACAGGGGTATTCGCCACCGATCTGGCTTACCACTAAGGGGGCAGCGAACCAAAAACAATTCCAGGACCAGAAAAGGAAAGAGAAAAACGGTAGCTAACAAGAAAAAGGCCACTAAATAAGAATTAATTCTCGCTGGGTTTCATTCTACGGAGGAGGCCTGGACGATTAAAGCACCTGAAAGGCAACAAGCCTGGGCGTATTAAACAGAAATTATGGCAAAGACAACAACAAAAACTACAAAGAAGCGCAAGGTAATTGTGGAGTCTGTAGGTGAGGCTCATGTTACCGCGTCTTTTAACAATATTATCATTTCCCTTACCAATAAAAAAGGGGATGTAATTTCCTGGTCATCTGCTGGAAAGATGGGCTTCAGGGGATCTAAAAAAAATACTCCCTATGCTGCACAGGTTGCCGCAGAGGAATGTGCTAAGGTAGCTCACGAAGCAGGTTTGCGTAAGGTAAAGGTCTATGTAAAAGGACCAGGTAACGGAAGAGAATCTGCCATCAGAACCATTCACAATGCCGGGATAGAAGTTACAGAAATTATTGATGTTACCCCAATGCCGCATAATGGTTGTAGGCCACCGAAAAGAAGAAGAGTTTAAGTAAAGAGAACATTTAACACAAGGTTTTTTCACCGGAAGTGTAGTTACGATTATCGAAGGATAAGCCTTAATTCATAATCACACTTTCATAATTAAAGAAAATGGCAAGATACACAGGACCTAAAAGTAAGATCGCCCGGAAGTTTGGAGAGGCGATTTTTGGAGACGATAAAGCTTTTGAAAAAAAGAGCTATCCTCCGGGACAACACGGCAACAACCGAAGACGTGGAAAAAAATCGGAATATGCAATCCAGCTAATGGAGAAGCAAAAAGCCAAATATACCTACGGAATCTTAGAAAGACAATTCAGAAATTTGTTTGCAAAGGCAAACAGAAGCAAAGGAGTTACCGGGGAAGTCCTGCTGCAACTTTGCGAATCCAGACTGGATAACGTGGTATACAGAATGGGAATTTCCAATTCCAGGAGAGGAGCCAGACAATTGGTATCTCACAGACACATCACTGTTAACGGGGAGGTGGTGAATATCCCTTCCTACAATTTGAAAGCAGGGGATGTAATTGGTGTCCGGGAAAAGTCTAAGTCCCTCCAAACAATACAAGATGCCTTGGCTGCCAATAGCAGCGTATATGAATGGATTACATGGAATTCTGAAAAGAAGGAGGGAACCTTTGTTTCTGTACCTGAAAGAATTCAAATTCCAGAAAATATCAAGGAACAATTAATCGTTGAGCTATACTCTAAATAAACACACAATTCCGAACATGGCATTATTAAATTTTCAGAAACCCGACAAAGTTATAATGATTGATTCTTCAGATTTTGAAGGGAAATTCGAATTTCGCCCTTTAGAACCTGGTTATGGATTAACCGTCGGCAACGCATTAAGAAGAGTATTGCTATCATCTTTAGAAGGATTTGCGATTACTTCTGTTAGAATAGATAAAGTAGAACACGAATTTTCAGTAATTGAAGGAGTTGTAGAGGACGTTACGGAAATTATCCTTAACCTGAAACAGGTACGCTTCAAAAGGCAGATCGAGGATGTGAACGAAGAAACGGTATCAATCTCCGTTAGCGGAAAGGATCAGTTGACCGCAGGAGATTTCCAGAAATTCATCTCCGGTTATCAGGTGCTGAATCCTGACCTTGTGATCTGTAATATGGATCCTAAGGTGAGTATCAATATGGAGATTATTATTGAAAAAGGAAGGGGATATGTTCCTGCCGAGGAAAATAAGAAATCTAATGCTCCACTCGGAAGTATTGCCGTAGACTCCATCTTTACTCCGGTAAAGAATGTCAAATACAGCATTGAAAACTTTAGGGTTGAGCAAAAAACGGATTACGAAAAATTAATTTTTGAAATCGTAACAGACGGTTCCATTCACCCAAAAGATGCGTTGACAGAGGCGGCCAAAGTCCTAATCCATCACTTTATGCTGTTCTCTGATGAGAGAATCACGCTAGAAGCAGATGAGATTGCACAGACCGATACTTATGACGAAGAGTCCCTTCACATGAGACAGCTTCTTAAAACCAAACTTGTAGACATGGACTTGTCTGTACGAGCTTTGAACTGTTTAAAAGCTGCTGAGGTGGACACCCTTGGTGACCTGGTTTCCTTCAATAAGAACGATTTAATGAAATTCAGGAACTTCGGAAAAAAATCTCTGACCGAACTTGAGGAGTTGGTAATCAACAAAGGCCTTAATTTTGGAATGGATTTGTCAAAATACAAATTGGACAAGGATTAATTGTTGCCTCTGTTGATAGAGAAAGAACAAGAAGACCTATTATAGAAAAGCACAATGAGACACGGAAAGAAATTTAATCACTTAGGGAGAAAAACGGCTCATAGAAGAGCAATGTTGGCTAATATGGCATGTTCCCTAATTGAGCATAAAAGGATAAATACAACAACAGCCAAAGCTAAGGCACTTAAGCAGTTTATTGAGCCGCTTATTACGAAATCTAAGGCCGAGAATAATCAGACCGCTGAAAAAGGAACGCATAACAGACGTATTGTTTTTAAAAATCTTAGAAGTAAATATGCCGTAAGTGAACTGTTTGGATCAGTGTCTGAAAAGGTGGGCGACAGGCCAGGTGGATATACCCGAATCATTAAGTTAGGGAACAGACAGGGCGATAACGCAGATATGGCCATGATAGAATTGGTAGATTTCAATGAGTTGTACGAAGCAGGAAGGCCACAGAAGAAGAAAACTACACGTAGAAGTAGAAGAGGAAAGAAAGCCGCAACACCACCAGTTGCAGTCACCGAAACAAAAGCAGATGATTCAGAAGAGTAAAATGTTCATAAAATCATTAAAATTTTACAAAGGATAGACCTAAAAGTCTATCCTTTTTTTATGTTAATTTGTTAAACCAAAAACTCAGCAGGAGCATGAAATATCAAACGAAGAAAAAAGCACTGATCTTATTGGCAGACGGCACTATTTTTTATGGAAAATCAGTAGGGGAACGCGAAGGAACCGCCTTTGGCGAAGTTTGCTTCAATACGGGAATGACAGGATACCAGGAGATTTTCACTGACCCCTCTTATTTCGGGCAACTCATGGTTGCTACCAATGCCCACATAGGGAATTATGGGACCAATGCGGAAGAAATTGAATCTGATGGTGTGAAGATTGCCGGACTTATATGCAAGAATTTTAGTTACGAATACTCCAGGCCAAATGCCGATGCCAGCTTACAGGAGTTTTTGGATAAAAGTAATCTCTTCTCCATCTCGGATGTAGATACCAGGGCTCTGGTGAGTTATATCAGGGATCACGGGGCCATGAATGCCGTAATTTCCACAGAAGTTGATAAAATAGAGGAATTAAAAGAACGGTTAAAAGCAGTACCCAGCATGGAAGGTCTGGAGCTGGCCTCCAAGGTCTCAACTACTGAACCCTATTTTTATGGGGATCCGGGAGCACCTATCAGAATTGCTGCTCTAGACATTGGGATAAAGAAAAATATCCTTCGAAACCTCGCAAAACGAGGGGGATATATCAAGGTATTTCCATATAACACCTCCTATGAGGAGATGAAAGCATTTGAACCTCATGGCTATTTTATATCTAACGGCCCGGGAGATCCCGAACCGTTGCATGAGGCGGTTGCAGCTGCAAAGGAAATTATTGCAGCGAACCATCCCCTCTTTGGAATTTGCCTTGGACATCAGGTAATAGCATTGGCAAATGGCATATCGACCTATAAAATGTACAATGGGCACAGAGGTATTAACCACCCGGTTCTAAATTTGGAAACAGGGAAAGGGGAAATTACCTCTCAAAATCACGGTTTTGCAATTAACCGCGAAGAAACGGAAGCCAACAAGGAGCTTATTATTACGCATGTTCATTTGAATGATCAAACCGTGGCGGGGATCAAAATGAAGGATAAGAAAGTGTTTAGTGTGCAGTACCATCCTGAAGCTAGTCCAGGACCTCATGATGCTGATTATCTCTTTGATGACTTCTTTGAGTTGATAGGATCTCCGGTAGACAAAAATGTTCAGGTTTAAAAGCAAATTAGAATAGCCTCCTTTCGTATCTTTGGCATACCCTATAATTCTGCATTCCGAAGTCCGTTATGGGTTGGGAATAGTAGAATCTCTGATCCTATTATGATATGGGGCAAAAACAAATAAATCAATTAATAGCTAAATAAAAAATCACAGGACATGAGTATCATTATTGACGTGCATGCAAGACAAATTCTCGATTCAAGAGGAAATCCTACGGTAGAAGTAGACGTAGTTACAGAAAACGGCGTTCTGGGCAGGGCCGCAGTGCCTTCCGGAGCTTCCACAGGCGAACACGAAGCTGTAGAATTACGTGATGGTGGGAATGCCTTTATGGGCAAAGGAGTGCGCCAGGCAGTGGAGAATGTCAATACGCTCATAGCAGATGAAATTAGAGGTATGATTGTGTACGAACAGAACCTCATAGACCAAAAGATGTTGGCGCTAGACGGCACTCTCAACAAATCAAAATTGGGCGCAAATGCCATTTTAGGAGTGTCCCTGGCAGTGGCCAAGGCGGCAGCAAATGAATTGGGACTGCCACTGTTTCGATATGTTGGAGGGGTTAGTGCAAATACACTGCCCGTACCCATGATGAATATTATTAATGGGGGCTCTCATTCAGATGCCCCGATCGCCTTTCAGGAGTTTATGGTAATGCCTGTTAAGGCCAAAGACTTTTCTCATGCCATGCGAATGGGAACAGAGATATTTCACAACCTCAAGAAAGTCCTACATTCTCGGGGCCTAAGCACTGCTGTTGGCGATGAAGGGGGGTTTGCGCCTACCCTGGAGGGGACAGAGGATGCCATAGAGACCATCGCTAAGGCGGTAGAGGCTGCCGGTTATGCGTTTGGCGACGAAGTGATGATTGCCCTGGATTGTGCCGCTGCTGAATTCTTTGAGAATGGAAAGTACGACTACACTAAATTTGAAGGAGATAAAGGGGCAGTGAGGTCTTCTGCGGAACAGGCAAAGTACCTGGCAGAGTTATGTGAAAAATACCCCATTATCTCCATAGAAGATGGAATGGATGAAAACGATTGGGATGGATGGAAGATTCTAACGGACTTAGTGGGAGACAAGGTACAGTTGGTAGGGGACGACCTTTTTGTGACCAATGTGCAAAGATTGGAAAGAGGTATCGAGAACGGAATAGGAAACTCCATTTTAATTAAGGTAAATCAGATCGGCACGCTTACCGAAACAATTGCTGCGGTAAATATGGCCAAAAATGCAGGCTATACCACTGTGATGTCACATCGTTCCGGAGAAACGGAAGACAATACCATTGCAGACCTTGCGGTAGCCTTGAACACCGGACAAATTAAGACCGGATCAGCTTCCAGAAGTGACAGGATGGCTAAATATAACCAACTCCTTCGCATTGAGGAAGAATTAGGAGATACTGCCTATTACCCAAGAGAAAAAGCTTTTAAGGTAAAATAGCAAATAGGGATATTTCCTTGTAATTTACTACATAACTTCTTTGGTTTCGGGAGTATTAAAGAGAAGCCTTAAAGTTGCCAGAGCATGAATAATTTTTTATTTGTTGCAGCAGAGAACGATGCCCTTGCTAATTGTAAAGCAGGGGGTATGGGCGATGTTGTAAGGGATGTTCCCCGTCAGATATCTGCCAAAGGAGATAAGGTTCATGTGGTGGTGCCTGCATACTCTAGACTTCACCGCGGCGGGTCCTTCAAAGCGCATTTGAATTTTGAACTTAGGGGGATTCACTATACAGCAGAAATGTACGAAGTGGTTCCGAAAAAAGAGTTTACCAATCTGGTGCATTATGTGATTCACCATCCGGAAATAGAAGCCGGAAGTATCGCTCATATTTACCATGATGACCCAACAGAACCTTTTTACACCGACTTTATTAAATTCACAGTTTTTTGTACTGCGGTAGCCGAGGCGATAAAAAAAGGGATGTTTGGTCAGTTGGAGGTGGTCCATCTGCATGATTGGCATACTAGTATGCTGCTTTTTTTAAGGAAATTTCACCCCTCCTATCATTTACTGCAATCAATTCGTTTTGTATATAGTATCCATAACCTTGCCATCCAGGGAATTCGCCCCTTTGAAGGGAATTTTTCTTCTGTTCGGAACTGGTTTCCCGATGTTGATTATAATATTAAAC
>CBDUAW010000030.1:0-12390 GCA_965365215.1 uncultured Eudoraea sp.
TCAAACAGCAATGCTTATTGCAGCGGCGCTTATTGAAGGTATTGGTTTTGCTGCATTGTTCGCAACTACAGAAAACTAAGAGCAAAAAAAAGGAACAGCCGTAACGGTTGGTTGCGGCTGCCCTTTTAAAAAGATTAAACAAATTTAGAATAATATCATGGAGCAGTTAATAGAAGAATTCTCATTAGGCTTGTTTGTTTGGCAGACCCTGCTATTTCTCGCCCTCTTATTCCTTTTGTGGAAATATGCATGGAAGCCTATTCTGAATGCGGTTAATGATCGCGAAGAAGGAATAAAAAATGCCTTGGCAGCTGCGGAAGACGCCAAGAAAGAAATGCAAAATGTTACGGCAGATAGTGAGAATCTGCTAAAAGAAGCCAGGGCAGAACGCGAAGCTATGCTGAAGGAAGCCAGGGAAATTAAAGATAAAATTGTTGCGGATGCCAAGGACCTTGCCCAGGTAGAGGGAGATAAAATGATTAAGCAGGCACAGGCAACAATTGAAAGTGAAAAAAAGGCTGCAGTAGCAGACATTAAAAGCCAAGTTGCAGACCTTTCTATTGAAATTGCCGAAAAAGTGATCAAGGAACAATTGTCTAGCAAGGAGAAGCAAATCAAATTGGTAGATGATATGTTGGGAGATATTAAGTTGAATTAGAGGAGCTATGAACGAATCCAGAGCAGCTGTAAGATATGCCAAGGCATTATTAGATTTAGCCGTTGAACAAAAGGCTAATGAAGCCTTGGAAAACGATATGCGTTTGGTAGTAGCAACCGTTGAAGGCAGTAGTGACCTTAAAGATGTCCTGTCCAGTCCTGTTATATCAGGTGCTGCGAAAAAGGTCGTTTTATTGAAGGTGTTCAAGGATTTTCATCCTCTGGGAAAAGAATTGGTTACACTACTGGTAGATAAGAAGAGGATTTCTCTGCTCAATGAGGTAGCTAAAAAATATATAGCCTTACACGAGGATTTCAAAGGACAGCGCATCGCTTATGTAACAACAGCTATCCCGCTTTCCAGTCAATTGGAAAAGAAGCTGTTAAAACAAGTGGAAGAGATAACTGGCAATAAGGTTACATTGGAAAACAAAGTTGATGAGAACATTTTAGGAGGCTTTGTACTCCGTGTTGGGGATTTGCAATACAATGCCAGTATTTCCAACAAACTAGACAAAATAAAAAGAGAATTTACAAATAGCATTTAACTATAAAATCAGGGATGTGATCAGAACAATAGCATCCTTGTATAACTTATAAGATTAGATATGGCAGGAGTAAAAACCGCTGGAGTTTCAGCAATATTAAAAAAACAATTATCGGGGTTTGAAGCTGGAGCTACCCTTGATGAGGTAGGTACCGTTCTTCAGGTTGGAGATGGGATAGCACGTGTATACGGTTTATCCAATGCTGAGTACGGAGAACTCGTTGAATTTGAGGGAGGCCTGGAAGGTATTGTCCTAAACCTTGAGGAAGATAATGTTGGGGTGGTATTGTTGGCTCCATCTAGGGAGATTAAAGAAGGGGGAACCGTAAAAAGAACACAAAGGATCGCTTCTATCAAGGTAGGGGAAGGAATTGTTGGTCGTGTTGTGGATACCCTTGGGATACCAATAGATGGAAAAGGTCCCATTTCAGGGGATTTGTACGAAATGCCATTGGAGCGAAAAGCCCCAGGGGTTATTTACAGGCAGCCCGTTTATGAACCACTGCAAACAGGGGTAAAGGCGGTAGACGCCATGATCCCCGTAGGAAGAGGCCAGCGGGAATTGGTGATTGGGGACAGACAAACCGGAAAAACAACGGTATGTATTGATACCATCATCAACCAAAAAGAATTTTACGATGCAGGGGAACCAGTTTTCTGTATCTACGTAGCTATTGGACAAAAAGCTTCTACGGTTGCGGCTATTGCCAAAACGCTCGAAGATAAAGGCGCTTTGGCCTATACAACCATTGTTGCTGCAAATGCTTCTGACCCTGCACCAATGCAGGTATATGCTCCATTTGCCGGCGCGGCTATAGGAGAGTATTTCAGGGATACGGGAAGACCGGCTTTGATTATTTATGACGACCTTTCAAAACAGGCTGTGGCTTACAGGGAAGTTTCCTTATTGCTTAGACGCCCACCGGGACGTGAAGCATATCCAGGAGACGTTTTCTACCTGCACTCCAGATTGCTGGAAAGAGCAGCTAAAGTTATTGACGACGATACCATTGCACAAAATATGAACGATCTTCCTGAGGTTCTGAAACCGATGGTAAAAGGGGGAGGATCTTTAACAGCTTTACCAATTATTGAGACGCAGGCAGGAGACGTATCAGCATATATCCCTACCAATGTTATCTCTATTACTGACGGACAGATTTTCCTTGAACAAGATTTATTCAACCAGGGGGTTCGTCCGGCAATTAATGTGGGAATCTCAGTTTCTCGGGTTGGAGGAAATGCCCAGATCAAATCCATGAAGAAGGTTGCTGGTACCCTGAAGTTAGACCAGGCCCAGTTCCGTGAACTTGAAGCCTTTGCGAAATTTGGTTCGGACCTGGATGCTGCAACCCTCAACGTTATTGAGAAGGGTAGAAGGAATGTAGAGATCCTGAAACAGGCTCAGAGCGATCCCTTTACCGTAGAAGATCAGATCGCAATCATCTACGCAGGATCAAAGAACCTTCTTAGAGACGTGCCGGTGGAAAAAGTTAAGGAATTTGAGAAGGATTACCTGGAATTCCTGAAGGTAAAACACAGAGATGTACTCGATACCTTAAAAGCAGGCAAATTAACAGACGAAGTTACAGGAGTACTGGAGGAAGTTTGTAAAGACCTGACAGGGAAGTATAAAAGCTAATCTAAACCTTTGAACTAAAAATATTCAATGGCTAATTTAAAGGAAATACGCAGTAGGATTGCATCGGTTTCTTCAACCATGCAGATTACCAGCGCCATGAAAATGGTATCTGCTGCCAAATTAAAGAAGGCCCAGGATGCTATTACGGCCATGAGACCCTATGCAAATAAGTTAACAGAACTATTGCAGGGACTTAGTGCCAGCTTGGATATTGAAGGAGGAAATAAATATTCAGAAGAAAGGGAAGTAAAAAAGGTACTTGTTGTCAGCCTTACTTCAAATCGTGGCCTTTGTGGAGCATTTAATTCGAATATCATCAAACAAAGTGTTTCCCTGATACAAGGAGAATATCACGATAAAGAAGTGCATTTTGTAACCATAGGAAAAAAGGCCAAGGACCTTTTGTCCAAGCGATACGAAGTAATTGAAGATCACAGCTCGGTTTATGACAAC
The DNA here is from genome assembly GCA_965365215.1 of uncultured Eudoraea sp. Taxonomy (GTDB): domain Bacteria; phylum Bacteroidota; class Bacteroidia; order Flavobacteriales; family Flavobacteriaceae; genus Lentiprolixibacter. Next base: position 3,300 of record CBDUAW010000030.1, read on the forward strand.
TTAACTTTTGAAAATGCGGCCGAAATAGCGGAAGGCCTAATGTCTCAGTATACCGATGGTTCCTATGATAGGATCTTGCTAATCTATAACAAGTTTAAGAATGCTGCCACCCAGATTGTAATGACAGAGCAGTTTTTACCTATCGTTCCTGTAGAAGGGGAGCAGGCTGTTTCAGCCGACTATATCTTTGAACCTTCTCAGCAAGACATTGTTGAACAGCTTATCCCTAAATCCCTTAAAACACAGCTTTTCAAAGCTATACGCGATTCATTTGCAAGTGAACACGGGGCGAGGATGACAGCAATGCACAAGGCTACAGACAATGCTTCTGAGCTTAAGGACCAGCTAACCCTAACTTACAATAAAGCAAGGCAGGCTGCCATTACCAATGAGATCCTCGAAATTGTTGGTGGTGCGGAAGCTCTGAGCAACTAATTATCAATAGCGTTTAAAATCTAACCCTGCTTTCTGCAGGGTTTTTTATTGGACAGCTGTTCATTTATATTCAATTTGCCTTTTTGGCACCAATTTTGGTTTATATCTTTACAAGGCAAAAAATTGCGAATAGGGATATGAAAAAATTACTTTTAGCTACAATTCTTTTAATTATGGGTCTCTCAGGATGTTCTTCTCAAAAAAAGATAGAAGCAAAGGCTCCTTTCACAGTAAAGAACGCTACCTGTGAATCATTTGTTGGCGGAAGAGAAGAAAGCGGTTCAGGTTTTGTAGTTAAGTTGCCAATTGCTGCAGAAGAAAATGCTGATATTACTTATCAGAAGTTGTATTTCAGGGGGCACATTTTGTCGTTACAGGAGGGTTCCGATGAAGATAACATGATCCTGGAGGCCGTTTATAGAAGGGCGGAAGGATCAAAACCTGATATTATAATGCATGCGGATCCCAAAAAAGAAGTGGGCAATCAACCGCCCAAATTAAAACCCCGCAAAAAAGACTTTCCTTTTAGCTTAAATCCGGATCAGGCGGTTATTGAATATACCCATGGGGGAGATACCAAATACTTTATGATTGAGGGGATAAAAGATAAACCGCAGCGTATTCTTCCAAGGCGAGCTGACAACTAACTTTGCCGGAAGGGTTTTAATCCCTAATTTAGGTCATCCCTAATGATTTGCATTTGAGTCTCTTTCAAAAACTTTTCAAACAGACTTTTATATACGGATTGGCTACAGTGTTGCCACGGATGCTGTCCTTTATTTTAGTTCCGCTCTATACAGAGGTAATGCCACCAGGAGCATACGGGGAGGTGACCCTGATATTTGCCTGGTTTGCAATTTTTAACGTCATTTTAGCCTATGGGATGGAGACCGCCTTTTTCCGTTTTTACAGCACCCATGAAAACAAAGACCAGGTCACAAGCACCTCCCTTATTTCCCTGGGAAGTTCCTCCGTTCTTTTTGTGATCATAGCCTTGGTATTCCAGGAACCCCTATCAGCTCTATTGAATATAGAATTCAGGTACATACAGTATGTTATCTACATTTTGGCCTTAGATGCCCTAGTAATTGTGCCCTTTGCCTGGTTGCGTGCAAACGAAAGACCAATGCGGTACGCCCTGGTGAAGATTGTAAACGTCCTGATCAATTTAGGGCTAAACGTTTTTTTCCTACTCCTTTTACCCGGACTGGCTCAGGACAATCCGGAAAGCCTTTTACAGGCCATTTACCGGCCCGATTTTGAAATATCATACATATTTATTTCAAACCTGATCGCAAGCGGTATCACCTTTCTAATGATGAGCAGGCGCTATTTTCAGACATCCTACATCTTTAACCGCAGTTTGTGGTCCAAGATGATGACGTATGCCATCCCTGTTATGATTGCAGGAATTGCGTTTACTATAAATGAGGTGTTTGACCGGGTTCTTTTAGCCAACTTGCTACCCGAAGATATTGCTAAAAGCGAAGTAGGTAAATATGCTGCCTGTTACAAACTTGCCTTGTTCATGACACTCTTTGCAACTGCTTTCCGATTGGGAATTGAACCATTCTTCTTTAGCCATTCTTCCTCAGAAAACCCACAAAAGGCCTATGCTCAAATTACGAACTATTTTATAGTCCTGGGAAGTGTTATTCTCTTGGCAGTGGTGGTCTTTGCTGATGTGCTGAAAATAATATTTATACAAGACGAGGCGTATTGGGAGGCAATGGCCATTGTACCTGTTATTTTGTTGGCTAGCTTTTGTTTAGGGATTTATCACAATTTGTCGGTATGGTATAAAGTTACAGACCGCACTAGGTTCGGGGCCTACTTTTCATTGATTGGTGCAACGGTAACCATCGTGATCAACTACATTTTTATTCCCGTAATTGGTTATTATGCCTCCGCGTTAGCAACTCTTGCAGCCTACGGGCTCATGATGATTTTGTCTTTTTACTTTGGGCAGAAATATTACCCCATTCCGTATAATTTCAGAAAAATAATCTTCTACCTCTCACTTTCAATCCTGTTCTCTTCCCTTTCCTTTTACTTCTTTAACAGAAATTTGATAATAGGAAGCGTTTTTCTTTTAGTATTTTTAGGTTTGGTATATAAAATGGAGAACGATTTTCTCAAACGAATCTTCCTAAAGCGATCTGCATGACAATCAGGATTAAAAATCTTTCAGGCCACGATCTGCCGGCCTATGAAACCCTTGCCTCTGCCGGGATGGACCTAAGAGCTTCCATTCCACAGTCTATAACCCTGGCTCCTTTGGAAAGGGCAATAGTAAAAACAGGGCTATTTATGGAATTACCATTGGGCTATGAAGCCCAGGTACGACCCAGAAGTGGCCTGTCCGCCAAAAAAGGCATTACGGTATTAAATTCTCCCGGGACAATAGATGCAGATTACAGGGGTGAAATTGGCGTGATTCTTGTAAACTTATCCAATGAATCCTTTACCGTACAGAATGGTGAGAGGATTGCTCAGCTGGTTATCGCGAAACACGAACGGGCCGAGTGGGAAGAGTGTGAACAATTAACTGAAACGTCAAGGGGAACAGGAGGTTTTGGAAGTACAGGGGTTAAATAATCAGGGCACTTAGATTCCCTGTTTGCGTAATTATTTGAAGTAGATGAGATTTAGCAGTGTGAAATATTACAATTTAGTCATTTGTTGCCTTATCCCGGTTTTGCTAATGTCCCAGGAAATCTCCGAAAGCGCAGAAGTATCCCTTGAACCCTATACCGATGAATTTCAGGAGTGCTTTTTTGAAGCCTTAAAGCAAAAAGGCATAGAAAATTACGATAAGGCCATTAATGAACTTCTGAAGTGTAAAGGACTGGGAGAAGCCGAAGCAGTAATAGACCATGAACTGGCCAAGGCTTTCCTGGCAAACAGACAGGCCGTGATGGCCGAAGAATATGCCATTGCCTCTCTTAATGCCGAACCGGGGAATCCCTGGTATCTGGAGACGCTTTATCTGGTTCTTCTTAAACAGGGTCGGACAATAGAAATGATAAAGGAAAAAATCCCTGCGAAAAACAGCTCCCTGACCGAAAACCTGGCCATGTTGTACTATAGGTATAAACAGTACACCCAGGCTTTGGAAATACTGAAAGAAACACGTAACCGTGCTTTTACCAAATCACTCGAACAAAAAATCCGCGATTCAATGATCGGGAGTAAATCAGACCCTTCTCCTCCTAATGTTCAAAATACAATAGTTGAGAACAACCAGTATGAACAAATTAAGGCAGAATTAGAAAAACTTTTGGCTGGGGAGAAGTACTCTGAACTAGGCACAATGGCCTCAGAAGCGCTTGAAAGCTATCCCCTGCAACCCTTTTTCTACTATTGTAAAGGAGTAGCATTGCGAAAGGACGGCAGAAATAAAGAAGCTATTTCCATTCTGGAATCTGCTTTGGATTATCTAATAGATGAAAGAGAATTAGCAAATAAGATCTATTCAGATCTATCCGCTGCCTACAAGGCAATTGGAAACACATCCAAGGCAAATATGTATCTTAGCAAAATTAAATCAGGATCCTGAATTCATGTATAAAGGCAAGATAAGAACAATGAGGTGGCTTTTAATAATGATGGTATTTACACTTGCTGTTTCCTGTAAATCGGGGAAGATAATTTCAGATGCAAAAGTAAACGAAGAGCTTCCTGCCAGGGTCATTATCAGAAACCATTACAAGAATGAAATTGACTTCAAAACGCTTAACGGGAAGATTAAAATTGAATACTCAGATGGGTATTCTACCCAAAGCCTTGGCGTAAGCTTAAGAATGGAAAAGGATAAAGCTATTTGGCTTAGCGCACCATTAGGAGTGGTTAAGGCATATATTACGCCCAGCAGGGTTTCCTTTTACAATAAGTTGGAAAATGAGTATTTCGACGGGGACTTTTCATATCTGAGCCGGCTTCTGGGAACCGAACTAAATTTTGAAAAAGTACAAAATCTTCTCCTTGGACAAGCCCTGCTAGATCTCAGAGAAGAAAAGTATTCCGCAAGTATTTCGGGCCAGAACTATGAATTGAAGCCAAGGAAATCTGCAGATCTGTTCAAATCAATGTTTCGGGTGGAACCCGGGAATTTTAAAATGGCTCTCCAACAATTATCACAACCCTGGAAGAAACGACTCCTGGAGATCCGTTACAAGAATTATCAGGAAAAAGACAAAAAGATTCTACCAGATGAGATCGGCATCGTAGCCATAGAATCTGATCAACGCACTACCATTGCCATTGAATACAGGAATATGGAATTTGATAAACGGTTGAATTTTCCCTACAGAATCCCCAAGGGATACGAGGAGATTGTGCTAAAGTGACATGAATACCAGAATTAGAAGCCTCATCATACCAGTGCTCTTATATTTATTCCTCGGGATAGGGTATTGCAGTGCACAAACCAATGAACAAAAGGCCCTTGAGACCAGAAGAGAACAACTTCAAAAGGAGATCTCTGAGATGAACCGACTCCTTTTTGCCGAAAAGAAACAGCGGGGAACGGTTTTGGATCAAATGGAGATGCTCGACCAAAAGATCAATGTACGCCAACAATTGATTCGGGTTACCAATCAGCAATCAAACCTTTTAAACAGACAGATTAATACTAATATCCGGGCAATAACCAAACTCAGAGAAGACCTGGATATCCTAAAGTCCGATTATGCTGAGATGATCCGGAAATCATATCAGAATAAGTCGCAGCAAAGCCGCCTAATGTTCTTGTTATCCTCGGAGAACTTCTACCAGGCCTATAAGCGCTTGCAATATTTAAAACAGTATACGCAATTCAGGAAAGAACAAGGGGAGCAAATTGTTGCAAAGACAGAAGAACTTACCTCATTGAATAAAGAGCTAACTGCCCAGCGTAAAGAGAAGGACAGGTTGATTGCTGAAAACCAAAAAGCTAAGAACGAATTGTTAGTGGAAATAAAATCTCAAAAGGATTTGCTTAAAACTATCAGACAAAACGAAAGCAAGTATGCAGCTGCAATTGAAACCAAGAAACAGGAAGCCCGAAAGATAGACCGACAAATTGAGCGACTCATAAGATCGGCGATAGCAGCTTCTAATAAAGAAGCCGGGAAGGAATCTGGAAGTACAACCTTCGCCCTAACCCCGGAGGCAAAACTTGTAGCAAGTAACTTTAGTGCCAACAAAGGAAAGCTGATTTGGCCTGTTGAAAAAGGGATTAAAAGACAAGGGTATGGGGTTTATAAGGATGCAGTATATCCCGGGATAAAGCACCAGAGTAATGGGGTTATTATTGCTACAGACAAAGGGGCAAAAGCAAGAGCGGTGTTTGAAGGGGAAGTAATAGCAATCCTGGCAGTTCCCGGTGGAAATAAAGGAGTCCAGGTGAAACACGGTAATTATATAAGTACTTATTACAACCTTTCCAATCTATATGTTAAAAAAGGCGATAAGGTTACGGCTAAAGAGGAACTGGGCGAAATATATACCAATGGGTATAATGGCTTAACACAACTTAAATTCTATCTTTACCAGGATGCCACAAGGTTAAATCCGGAGGAATGGATTTACCGCTTATAACAACAAACTAGCATGAAAAATATTGCAGACTTGCAAGGCACCTTTCGTTTGCACAACGGGGTTTTGATGCCTTATTTTGGTTTAGGGGTATATCTTTCAGAAGATGGCCAAGAGGTAACTAATGCCGTGAAATGGGCTCTGGAAGAAGGTTACCGCCATATAGATACGGCTTCAATATATGGGAATGAAACTGGGGTAGGCAAGGGTGTGAAAGAATCAGGAATTTCCCGGGAGGAAATCTTTGTGGTAAGCAAGGTCTGGAATTCAGATCAGGGCTATGACAGTACGCTTAAGGCCTTTGAAGCTAGCATAGATCGTCTGGACATGGAATACCTCGATCTTTATCTCATACATTGGCCGGTAAAAGGTAAATTTTGTGAAACATGGAAAGCACTAGAATGCCTTTACAAGGAAAAAAGGGTAAGATCCATAGGTGTCAGTAATTTTTTGCAATATCATCTCGAGGAATTACTTGGAAGCGCAGAAATAGTCCCTATGGTTAATCAAATGGAATTCCATCCCTTTCTGGTGCAACAGGAACTACTCAACTTTTGTAACGAAAAGGAAATTCAATACGAGGGGTGGTCCCCTATGATGCAAGGGAATATTTTTAAAATGCCCGAGTTTAAAGACCTGGCCGAGAAATACGGCAAAACTATTGCGCAAGTGGTGCTGCGATGGAACCTGCAAAAGGGGGTAATCACCATTCCAAAATCGTCCAAAAAGGAGCGAATAAGGGAAAACGCCGACATTTTTGATTTCCAGCTTACGGAAGAAGAGGTTCGCTATTTAGATAGCCTGGATCAGAGGAAACGGTTTGGACCAGATCCGGATAATTTTGATTTTTAGGGCGCCAAACTCTAAGGCTAGTCTTTAAAAAGAGCTTTAAGTTCCGTAGCATCGTGGGGTTTCATCTTTCCGGCCAGCACCAGGCTAAGTTGTTTTCTTCGTAGAGCCCCAGCATAGCGCTCTTTTTCAATCTCAGTTTCGGGAATTAAAGGTGGAACTTCCGTAGGAATTCCCGCATCGTCCACGGCAACAAAAGTATAAATAGCTTCGTTGGCCTTAGTCCGCTCTCCACTAAAACGATCTTCCATCCATACATCAATATAGACTTCCATTGATGTCCTGAATGTCCTGGAAATTGCTGCTTCAACCGTTACTACGCTGCCAAGTGGAACAGAACGGTTAAAAGCCACATGATTTACCGAAGCCGTTACCGTAATCCTTCTACTGTGCCTTCTGGCCGCGATACTGGCTGCCCTGTCCATTCTGGCTAATAATTCACCACCAAAAAGATTATTCAGAGGGTTGGTCTCACTGGGAAGTACCATGTCGGTCATGACTGTTTTCGACTCGCTTGGTGTTTTAGCCTGCATGCTTTAAAATTTTCGCAAAGATAGCTCGTAATTGGGCCAGGAAAAAGAAAAGGTTCTATTTTATAGATAAAAGCCAGGCATCGGGAGATTCTGTACGCCTAATTTTTTTGAGTTCAATAAGTGCTTCTTTTGGATCTGCATAACTACCATATGTAACCTGGTGCAAACCAAATTTGTTGGTTCCCAAATAGGCCGCTTTAAAACCTTTGTTTTTTAATATTCCGACCTTCTTGTCTGCATTGGCTTTAATGCGGAAAGCACCTGCAATTATATGGTGACGGCCTACCTCTCTTACCGCTACGGGTAAGCTTATTTCGGGTAATTCAAGCGGGTTGGTGTTAAAAAAGGTAGCCTCCTGAATATTTTTGGAGACTATTTCCTGTGCATCTTTTCTTGCAACCTGTTGTATCCCCTGAGTTTCTTTGTAAAACTGGAAACCGGTTAATCCTGTGGATAATGCTACTAAAAAAACAGCAGCATATTTTAAAAATGGCCGGATTGGGGTCTCTTTCCGCTGTTCTGGAGTAATGGAAAATGGGATTTTGCTTTCAAGCTCCTCAACAGCTTCCTTCAATACTTCTCTGGTCGCGGGCGTGGTATTAAAAGAAGATAATCCGAATGAAGACATCAGATAATTTATCCGATCTGATGGCTGAAATTGGACTTTTCCTTCCCTGTTCAACCAAAGTTCACCAATACTATCCAGCATCAGACGTTTTCCTGACTTGAGACTCTGTTTCCATTCCCCGCTCAATTTCAGAGTTTGCTTGAGCATTTCTTCATAGCCCGTTTTTTCCGCATTGGCCATGTAAGAAACCAACAAACCATCATTCGATGAGAGTTGTTCATTAAAGGAAATAACTTTAGTGGGCGGGTAAAAGGTATGTGTTGCCCTGTCAATGGCAGCCGATTTGATTTGTGTTAGAAATGCCCCAAATTCCGGGACAACCACACAATTGTATCGGTAGAGTAATTCTTTTATATACTGCTCTGTTGCCATTTACACAAAGATGGAAAAAATTATAGCGGAGTCAAACCCCCTTAGATAACTTTTTATTAACATAAAATATTGTGTATTTTGTGAACAGGAAAGAAGTGTGATAAATGAAGGAGGATGAATTATTGGCAGTACTAAGGTTACAGTGTATACCTCACATTGGCAATCTTACAGCTAAAAAGCTGATAGCTTACTGTGGCTCCGCTTCGGGAGTGTTTCAGGAAAAACGCAAAAACTTGTTATGCATTGAAGGGATAGGATCTCGCATCCTGAGGCACTTATGGGATAATAAATACATGCATTTGGCCGAAGCCGAATTATGCTTTATAGGAGAGAACGCCATCAACTTTGAATATTTTGAGGAGGCTTCATACCCAAAATCATTGAAACATTGTCCTGACGGCCCCATTCTTTTGTTTTCAAGGGGCAATATATGCCTGGAAAATTCACGAATTATCAGTGTGGTGGGTACAAGGAACAGTACTCCCTATGGCAATCTATTTTCAGAAAAATTTATTGAGGAAATTGCCCCATTAAATCCGATAATTGTAAGCGGATTTGCCTATGGGATAGATATAAAGGTCCATAAGGCCGCCATGAATTCAGGGTTTCAGACAATTGCTTGTCTGGCCCATGGACTAAACCAGATTTATCCCAGAATCCACAGAAACTATCAGTACGAAATGGAACTCAATGGCGG
>CBDUAW010000031.1:0-12380 GCA_965365215.1 uncultured Eudoraea sp.
ATGAACATTAGCGGAATTAAACACACAAAGAGTGTAAGGGTTTGAATGCCATACATTATGGCCGGACCTGCGTATAACCTCACCTGGGTTACATCCTCGCTGATACGGTTCATTAGATCTCCCGTTCTGTTCTTCTTGTAAAAATTAAGGTTTAAGAACTGGTAATGATCAAAGACTTCATTCTTGAGGTCGTATTCTATATATCGTGAAACATTAATAATGGTTTGCCGCATCAGGAATGTAAAAAAACCGGAGAGTAAGGCTGCCCCCACTATTATAAGAATGTATTCCAGCAGTAAACTCCTGGCCATTTCCTCCGGGATCTCACTACCCACGTACTGTTCCACCACTTCAATAGAGTTTTTAACATAGGAAGGCATTACCAATTGGAAGACTCTGGCAATGATAGTAATGATGATCCCAATAAATAATTTCAGCCAATATTTCTTGAAATATTTATTGAGGTGTTTTAGTTCTTTCATTCGGTTGGCCTGATATTGTCGTTGGAGTATGGTGCCAAATATAACAGTTAAGACCCACAAGAACTGTTATAAAAGTGATAAGATAATTGATTGGAACATTATAGTCGATTCCAAATAGATTGTTATTTTTGTGCCATCATTAATCGCAACCCTGCAAAAGTTCTTTTGACATGCTTACAAGAAGGCAACTACGCATAAAGGTTATGCAATGCATATACGCGCTCACCCAATCCAGGGACGATTCCCTGGAAAAGCAGGAGCGTTTTTTACGAGTAAGCATAGAGAACACTTACACCCTCTATTTACTTATCATGAGCCTGTTACAAGAGGTACATGAGATGGCAAAAAAATATCTTGCCCATGATGCAAGTAAGTATATTGCCACCCCGGGGGACCAATATCCCGACAAAACAAAATTTGTCAATAACAAGCTCCTGATGCAGATTGCGGGCAATAAGTCCTTACTTCGGGAATTTCAGAACAGAAAACTAAAGAATTGGTATTTGCACCAAGACTATGTGAGTATCATTTACAAAGAGATAATTTCCTCCTCGCTCTACGAAAGTTATATGCAGAAGGCCGGGAGTTCTTATGAGGAAGATAAGGACTTCCTGATCTCATTGTTTAAGGAAGTGATTGCGCCTAACGAAAAAATATATGAGTATTTTGAGGATGATAAACTTACCTGGGTAGATGATATTCCTTTGGTGAATACCTTTATTGTAAAACTTTTGCGAAAAACAAAAGAAAAGCAGGGCAGCGGATATTTTGTGCCTGAATTGTTAAAGGATGATGAAGACCTCGAGTTTGCCATGAAGCTTTTGTCTAAAACACTGCTTAACGACCAACAGTTGGAAGCGGAAATTGTTGGGAAGACCCCCAACTGGGACAAGGACCGGATTGCTGAAATTGATGCCATCTTATTAAAAATGGCCATCTGCGAATTACTTAAGTTCTCCTCCATCCCGGAACGGGTTACCCTTAATGAATATTTAGAGATTGCAAAGGAGTATTCAACCCCTAAGAGTAGCATTTTTATCAATGGCATCCTGGATAAATTAGTGAAGGAATACAAAACTGACGGTAAACTCAAAAAAACAGGCAGGGGGCTATTATAAGTAAATATTCCGTAATTTTGCGACAAAATATAAATCTTGTAATGATGAAAAGAATTCTTTTTTCCTTTAGTTTATTAGCCGTATTGGCCTTTGTTTCCTGCAAAGAAAAGGCTTCAGAAAAAATTAATGCTTCCAATGTAGAGGTTGCAGCAGACAGAGATCTGCAGGCCAAAAACCTGCCCGTTATGTCTTTTGATAAGTCTGAACACGACTTTGGAACAATAGACCAGGGTGCCTCACAGGAAACGATCTTTAAGTTTACCAATACCGGTAACGCTCCTTTGATTATTACCAATGCAAGCAGTAGCTGCGGGTGTACAGTTCCTGAATACCCTAAGAATACCCCAATAGCGCCAGGTGAAACAGGAGAACTTTTGGTTAAGTTCAACGGTTCTGGTCAGAATCAGGTAACCAAAACCATCACGGTTGCAGCAAATACTGAAAAAGGCTCGGAAATCCTCAGAATAAAGGCTTTTGTTAAGCCAAAGAGTGGAGCATCTGCAGCAACGCTCGGGCCAGTTAAATAAAAAACCAATTAATTAATTTAGTAAAATAAATAATGGGCGATATAGGACAATTTCTTCCCATGCTGCTCATCTTTGTGGTAGCATATTTTTTCATGATAAGACCACAGATGAAGCGTCAAAAGGACGAGAAGAAGTTTGCACAGGCCTTAAAAAAAGGCGACAGGATTATTACCAAGAGTGGACTTCATGGTAAAGTAGTGGAATTAAATGATAAAGATTACTCCTGTGTGATCGAAACCATGGCGGGGCGACTAAAATTTGACCGTTCTGCGATTTCTATGGAAATGAGTAAAAAGATGAATGCGCCCAAGGAAAAATAGGCCTTTCTTAACTGGAAACAACGTAAAACACCGGGTCTTCCCGGTGTTTTTTTTTGATTAAAATCTGTATCTTCAGGGATAATAAATCCCTGTATTATGATTAACAGACGAAATTTTGTAAAGAAAGGATCGCTGCTTACCCTGAGTGCCGGACTGCCCTTTGTTTTTCCTGTAGATTTACTCGCCTCAATGCGAAAAAAAGTGGGGGCTAATGATCAAATCAATGCCGGACTAATAGGCTGCAACGGGATGGGTTTTTCCAATCTTGTATCCTTGCTGAAGATTAGTGAAGTAAATATCATGGCGCTTTGTGATGTCGACCAAAAGGTCCTGGAACGGCGAACGGCAGATCTCCAGAAGGCCGGCTTAAAAAAACCAAAATGGTATAAAGACTATAGGAAGTTGCTGGAAAACAAGGATATTGATTTTGTAATAATCGGGACTCCGGATCACTGGCATTGCCTACAGACAACTGATGCCCTGGCGGCTGGGAAGGATGTTTATTGTGAGAAGCCACTTGCCAATTCCATTGATGAATGTAAGCGGATGTTGAACGCCGTGAATACTAACGACAGAATAATACAGATAGGGCAATGGCAAAGGAGTCAGCCACATTTTGTGGATGCCATCAGGTTCGTACATTCGGGCCAACTTGGGGAGATCCGAATGGCCAAAGCCTGGGCCTATCAAGGCTGGATGAAGCCCGTACCCATACTTCCCGATGAAGCGGCACCTGCGGGATTGGATTATGACATGTGGTTAGGTCCGGCTCCCAAACGAGCCTTTAATCGGAACAGGTTTCATTTTAATTTTCGTTGGTTCTGGGATTATGCAGGAGGGTTAATGACTGATTGGGGGGTACATCTTATGGACTATGCCCTGTATGGAATGAAGGCATCCACCCCCAAGTCGGTAATGGCTCTAGGCGGTAAGTTTGCCTATCCTGAAGATGCCTCAGAAACTCCTGATACCCTTCAAACTGTTTACGAATATGATAACTTCTCTATCTTATGGGAACATGCCACAGGGATAGACGGGGGCAATTACGGGCGAAACCACGGAATAGCATTTATTGGGAATAATGGCACCCTGGTACTCGATCGCGGTGGTTGGGAGGTGATCCCGGAGGAGGAATTCCAGGGCTGGGGGAAAAAAGGGACTCCTAAAATGGAGCGGATTCCGGTCCAAAAAAATGAAGGTAGTGGGTTGGATCTCCACACTCAAAATTTTATCGAAGCGATAAAAACAAGGGACGCATCTATCCTGAATGCGCCATTAAAGATTGGTTATGATGCGGCCGTAGTATGCCACATGGGTAATATTGCATTCAAAGCCGGAAACCGTCTATATTGGGACGATAGCAAAGGAGAATTTACAGATGCCGCTGCCAATGAATTGTGGAAGGCCAATTATCACAATGGGTGGCAATTACCTTGATTAAACCGTTGCCCTATATAGTTCTGGGGATTAACGATAATTGTCGTTCAGCCCTTTTCCTTCTTTAATCATCGGAATAATTTTATCAAGTCTGCTTTGCCGGGTTTTTTCCTGCTTTGCTGAGCTGATATATTCGTTGTACTCCCTTTTTTTGCCGGGACTAAGGGAATCATATCCTTCTTTCAGCTTTATATCTTTAGCCAATGCATTTGAGAGCAACTCCGGCGTCTTAATTTCTTTTTTTCGTTCAGGTTTTAACTCCAGGCCTTTTTGCTGGTTGGCAATAGCTTCTTCAATGTAGGCCAGTACCGCTGCCTGGTCAATATCCTCTATGGCGGCAAATTTCCAGTGTCTCATGGCTTTTGTTTTGCCCTCCTGGGCGTTTTCCAGGACATTGAGAGGGTCACTCAGGAATACCCCATTAAAAAACCATAGCCCAAAATGGTTTTTAAAGGCCACAATCCCAAGTACGTTCTTGTTATTTACCGTATAGACCGGAGCGCCCCATTTTAAGGATTCCACCAGAATAGTACTTCTGACTCTTTCGCGTAATTTTTGAATACCACTTTTAAAGGGCTGTTCTTTGGCAAAATAGGCCTCCAATTTTTCATGGCTCATGCCCGAAGGTTTTTGGTAGCTGTAAGTTCGCAAATTTTTACAATAACCTCAACTGCTTTCTCCATACTTTCAACCGGGATATACTCATATTTGCCATGGAAATTGTGACCTCCGGCAAAAATATTGGGGCAGGGCAGTCCCATATAACTCAGTTGCGATCCATCAGTTCCTCCTCGAATGGGTTTTATTATTGGGGTAATTCCCAGTAAATTCATTGCCTCTTCGGCAATATCAACAATATGCATTACCGGCAGTACTTTCTCTTTCATGTTATAATACTGATCCTTGAGGATCAACTCTATTTCTGCTCCTGATTCCTTTTTTAACCTCTCAATCGTATCGTTTATTAAAGCTTTGCGGACCTCAAACTCGTTACGGTCATGATCTCTTATGATCAGTTCCAGTTCTGCGTGTTCTATTGCCCCATGCATCTGGTATATATGGAAGAAACCTTCACGCCCTTCCGTATGCTCCGGAACTTCCTTTCTGGGGAGGGATTGTGCAAAATCATTCAGAATATTGATCGCATTGACCATTTTTCCCTTGGCAAGTCCCGGATGAACACTTTTGCCCTTAACTATTACCTTAACATAGGCTGCATTAAAATTTTCGTATTCCAACTCCCCTATTGTACTGCCATCTACGGTATACGCCCATGAGGCCCCAAATTTATCAACATCAAAATGATGGGCTCCTCTTCCAATTTCTTCGTCGGGCGTAAAGCCAACCTTGATTTCTCCGTGCTGAATCTCCGGGTGTTTAATTAAGTAGGCCATGGCCGTAATGATTTCGGCTATCCCGGCTTTGTCATCTGCTCCTAAAAGGGTGGTGCCATCTGTAACAATAAGGCTTTGTCCTTTGTACGTTTTTAATTGGGGGAAGTAAGATGAAGAAAGGACAATATTGTTCTCCTTGTTAAGGATAATGTCCTTACCGTCATAATTTTGAATAAGTCGGGGTTTAACGTCTGTTCCGGTAAAGTCGGGCGTAGTGTCAAAATGAGAGATAAACCCAATTGTGGGTACTTTGGCGTCAGTATTTGCAGGCAGGGTTGCCATGACATAGGCCTTTTCATCTATGCTTACATCTTCCATCCCGATTTCGTCCAGTTCTTTCACCAATAAGCGGGCAAGATCCCATTGCTTTTCGGTACTTGGGGTGCTGTCTGAATGAGGATCACTCTGAGTGTCTATTTTTACATAGCGTATAAATCTGTCAATAAGTTCTTGCATGGATATAATTTTGAGTATTTAGAAGAGTTATTTATATGGTATCTTGCGGCAAAACCTAAGAAACGAGGGATGAAATTAAGAAACTTTGGAATTTTTTTATGGACTTTTATTTTTTCTGTTGGTTGTATGGCCCAATCAGAAGACTGTACCCTGGGCATAGGTGGCAAAGACTCGAATGTAATAATTCAGGTTTTTCAGCTTAGTGCCGAACAGAAGGTCCAGATGGAAGCATGGGCCGCCGAGTTTAAAATCCAGACTGGGGAAATTAAAGCTCAGATTCAACAGCTCTTTGATACCCATCCTCAGAAATCACAGGAAGACCTTGAAAAGCTTTCTCAGAAGTATAAGGTGCTTAAGGATAAATTGGTGGAAAGCTCAAGAGGTTTTGATAAAAAGTTAATAAGCCTTTTTAACCCCAGGCAATACGAACGTTATATTTCCCTTTGCAATGAAGCAGGCAGAAGGCCCATGCTTCAAAATTAAAGCGTAGCGAAACTACTTTATTCGTACCGGCGTTTCCAAAGATTTAAATTTTGACGCATTGGTGATCTTTGTATTTTTGCCCAAACATATTTTATATGATTTACAAGTCCCTGATCAGACCTTTATTATTTCTACTAGATCCTGAACGCGTTCATCACCTTTCCTTCTCTACTATCAGGATCCTTTCCCGCATGGGATTCTCAGGCATTTTCCGACGTTGTTTTTTGATAGAAGACCCAAGGCTCGAAAAAGAAGTCTTTGGATTGAAATTTAAAAATCCTGTTGGCCTGGCAGCTGGTTTTGATAAAGATGCGAAACTATATAACGAATTATCAGATTTTGGATTTGGCTTTGTTGAAATAGGAACTTTAACCCCTAAACCACAGGGAGGAAATCCTAAAAAGAGACTTTTCAGACTGAAAGCAGATAAAGCAATCATTAACCGGATGGGATTTAATAATCAGGGTGTTTTTGACGCAGCGGAACGATTAAAAAAAGATCACCGGGTACTTATTGGGGGCAACATTGGAAAAAATAAGCTTACTCCTAATGCCGAGGCCACTAAGGATTATCTCATCTGTTTTGATGCCTTGTTTGATCATGTAGATTATTTTGTGGTCAATGTAAGTTCACCTAATACTCCCGGCTTACGGGAATTGCAAGATAAGGAGCCCCTTACCAAGTTATTAAAAGCGCTGAAGAAAGAAAACCTAAAGCTGGCACAACTTAGCCAGGGGAAGGAAAAACCTATCCTCCTGAAAATTGCACCAGATCTGAATGATTCCCAATTGTTGGATATTATTGACATTGTAAAGGATTCAGCCATAGATGGTGTTATTGCTACCAATACCACCATTAGTCGTGACGGACTAAAATCAGACCTTTACCTTGTCGAGGAAACCGGGGGGCTCAGTGGTAAACCACTTACACGCCGTAGTACCGAGGTAATCCGCTTCCTTGCTGAAAGGAGTGAACATGCTTTTCCAATTATTGGGGTAGGAGGAATAGATTCCCCTGAAGATGCCATCGAAAAAATTGAGGCCGGTGCAGACCTGGTTCAACTATGGACCGGTTTTGTATATGAGGGCCCAGGCCTGGTTAAACGCATCAACAAAGCATTGCTTGAAAGCAATTAATGAATTGGCAGAAGACCCTAACGCGGCTAATTCGACCAGTAATCCACTACCAGTACATCCTCCACCCAGGGACCTATAAGGGCCACAAATTCCTGGTGATCCGGATGGGGCAGATAAATTTCCCGATCCTTCTCACTGTGAAAAGTGATCAGAAAGCAGTGCGTAAATCCCTTCTCCAAACCTTCCGGACTATTGTTAAGGCCCCATTCAAATGATCTTACTTCGCGAATTTTATTTTCCAGGCTTGCGAAGGCCTTTTCAAAGTCCTGAATTTGCTCCCTGGAAGTTCCTTCCTTAAACTTAAATAATACAATATGTCTCAGTACCGAATCTTCAGTTTTCATCTCAGGATTATGATTTTGTTTGAAGGTAAAAGAAATAGAACATAAGGAGACAATAGCAATACCCACCAATAACAATAATGGTCTAATTTTCATGATTATGATTTTTAGAAAGATATAAAAAAGCGCCTACACCTATAGAAGACAAGCAATACACAAATTCTCATAATTAGTACTAATTTTGAGGCAAATGGGAAGCGCTACTAAAATCGAGAGAGTAAAGATCATTGAATGCCCAAGGGATGCGATGCAGGGGATTAAGACCTTTATCCCCACGGAAAAGAAAGTGGTGTACATACAATCCCTTTTAAATTGTGGTTTTGATACCCTGGATTTCGGCAGTTTTGTCTCCCCAAGGGCTATTCCCCAAATGGCAGATACTGCTGAGGTGCTGGGGGGTCTTGACTTAGGTAAGACCAAAAGCAAATTGCTGGCCATTGTGGCAAATGTTCGTGGAGCCAATGATGCATGCAAGCACAAGGAGATAGATTACCTTGGATATCCTTTTTCAATTTCTGAGAATTTCCAAATGCGGAACACCCACAAAACCATTGCGGAATCTATTGTGGTACTCAAGGAAATCCTGAAGATTGCCGATGAAAGCGGTAAAGAAGTGGTTACCTACATCTCTATGGGATTTGGCAATCCTTACGGAGATCCTTGGAATGTAGAAATAGTTGGGGAATGGACTGAAAAGTTAGCTGCCATGGGCGTAAAGATCTTATCCTTGTCCGATACGGTGGGCACATCTACACCACAGAATATTCATTATTTATTCAATTCCTTAATTCCAAAGTACCCTGAGATAGAATTTGGAGCGCATTTGCATACCACTCCCTCCCGTTGGCACGAGAAGGTCGATGCGGCTTTTAAAGGCGGTTGTCGCAGGTTCGATGGCGCTATTCAGGGATTTGGGGGTTGTCCTATGGCTAAAGACGAACTAACCGGCAATATGCCCACAGAAAAGCTTTTGTCTTACCTAACAGCCGCTAAAGCTGATTCTGGTGTTAACTGGATGAGCTTTGAAGCAGCATTCAATAAGGCAAAAGAGCTGTTTCAAAACTATGGTTGAGCTAGTGGTGGGTTTGGAATTATCCCACACCTCTTATCTAATAAGTTATTAAGATACCCATATTGGCGGCAAAAGGTAGCCCTGGCCTTAAGCCTGCTGGTACTCGCGATACGGCATAGGTCTCATCAAGGATGTTCAGGACGTTAGCCGTAAGGCTTAGGTTTTCATAAATACGGTACTTCCCTGAAAAATCCAGGATAAAATTAGAAGGGACCAATTCATCTTCCGGGATACTACCACTCCCGGCCTCGGTTCTGAACTCCCCGTTGAATCGGCCACTTAGGTTCAGTTCAAACCTGGAATGTTCCAGGGAGATTGTGGCATTGAACTGATGTTTTGAAAGGTACGGTAATTCATCACCTGCGTTCACTTCTCCCCATAAGTCGTCCTCACTGCCAAAGCTGCTTCTAAATGAAGTATCCGTATAGGTGTAAGCAAAGGTGATAGGAAGGTCAAACTTACTATTTGCCCTCAAGGGGTTGTAATTCAAGAGTAATTCTAATCCACTGACATCTACTGCACCTGCATTGAATTGCTCCAGACTCCCTGTGCCTCCTGTGGCTGCAAGGTCACTGCCCAACAAATTGCTGTAGTCGTTAAAAAAGCCAATAACCTCACCAGATATATCTCCCAACTCAAATCGGGTTCCCAATTCAAGATTAATACTCTCTTCCGCCTTTTCACCTACTCTGCTGGTAGGAGGAGAAAATCCTTTGTGAATCCCTCCGAACAAGGACACGGAATTAAAATTGTAATTAAATCCAATCCCAGGAATAAAAACATCCACTTTATTCTCCCTCTCCGAGAGGTTTACCGCGGTTCTGTCCACGTCATCTCCACCAAAGTCTTTTCTTCTGAGTGTAATATTTTCATAACGTATCCCTGGGGTCAGGGTGAGGTCCCTGATCTTCACTTTATAAAGCGCATAGCTGGAAAAGGCTCTGGCGTCACTAATTCTGTTGGCATCACTACCCGGGGTACCCTCGGTGGTCAGAACCATAGTTCCCTCCTGAATCCCATAGCCATCTACCCATTGAAACCGGTCTTCCTCATCAAAATGATAGCGAAGTCCAATCTCAATATCGTGAAAAGTGTTTTCTCCTTTCCAATGGTAATCAAACTTGGTTTGTATGCCCTGAGACAGGTAGTCCCTGTTATTGGCTTTTACCAAGAGGGCATCCGCAGCGGCGTTTTGAGATCCGTTGATCAAGGCGTAATATTCGGAAAACGCCAGCGGATCTTCAACAATGTTTGAAAGTCCAACGCGTTGTCCTCCTATGGTTACGCCATCTAACTTGTACCAGTTTCTGCTGAAAGCATTGTAATATGCCGTGGTGGCAATACTGAAATAATCGTTAAACCTTAGGGTATGTGTTCCGGTAAATTGCAAATGATCATTGGTCATTTCGTCCTCCTGAGATCCTGCATATCTGCGGAAGGGTTCCGCTTGAAAATCACTATCGGTCAACCCCAGATAGGTTTCATTGGAGATCTCGTCTGAATATTGAAATTTAAACACAAAAGACTGTTGAAGGTTGGCGTCAGGGGACGTAATAAGCCTGAATTTGGCGACCAGGTCGTTTTTATCGAAACCAGTATTTTCCCCATCATCTAAATTTTTAAAACCATTGGAATTGAAATTTAGGTATTCCACTGCATAACCAAAGTTCTTTTTGGAATCACCCAATTTTGCATGGACTCGCCCGCTGTTAAAACTGCCGTATCCTGCACTTAAGGAAGCACTGAAACTTTCCGGGATGGGCATGGAAATCATATTAATTGCTCCTCCGGTAGTAAATGGGCCGTATTGCACCTGACTACTTCCTTTTAGAATCTCTACGGCCTGCATCCTTGCCACTGTAGGAAAATAATAGGCCGCCGGAGCACTGTACGGGGCAGGGGCTATAAGGACGCCGTCCTCCATCAGGGTAATTTTGGCACTTCTTTCAGGAGAAGTCCCCCTTAAACTAATATTAGGCCTAAGTCCAAAGCCGTCTTCCTCATAAACACTAACTCCAGGCACTGATCTCAGAACCCGGTTAATATCCGTATAATCAAATTTTTTCAACTCTTTTGGAGAGACGTAATAGGCAGCACCTGTCCTGTTCCTGGCTTGGAACTTACTCCCTAGAATGGTATTAGCGGATAGCACCACCTCATCTAAAAGGACAAGGGTAGAATCTGACGTATATTGTGGATTTACAGATTGTTGTGAAAAAGAAATTACGGAAAATAATAAAGCTGATACAAGCGGTGCAGTTGGTCTCATTTAATTTAGACTAATTATAAATAAAATATAAAAAGAAGGAACAAATGTAAATTGAAGGATTAATATTTCAAAACTTATTTAGAATAATTACAAATAATATTTTCCTAATATTTTGTAATCAAGGAATTAGGAAATAATTTTAACATTTCCGGAGATTTAGTAAAATAATTAGGCTGCCATCGTAACAGTATAAAAAAGCGTATATTTGCACGCAATTAATCCTTAATTGCAATGGACGCTCACCTGAATAAAATACTTGGAGAAGGTTTAACTTACGACGACGTACTCCTGGTGCCTGCATATTCCGAAATACTTCCCAGAGAGGTAAATATTCAATCTAAATTTACCAGAAACATAGCTCTAAATGTTCCTATAGTTTCGGCCGCTATGGATACGGTGACCGAGTCAAAAATGGCTATTGCCATGGCACGCGAGGGGGGTATTGGTGTTTTGCATAAAAATATGACGATAGAGCAGCAGGCCATGAAAGTCCGGAAAGTGAAGCGTGCGGAGAGCGGCATGATCATGGACCCGGTAACTTTACCATTAGATGCTGTTGTTCGGGATGCACAAGACAATATGAGGGAGCATAGTATCGGAGGTATTCCAATTGTTGATGAGGCCAATAAACTTGTGGGGATCGTAACAAACAGGGACCTTAGGTTTGAGCATAACTATGACAGACCCATTACTGAGGTTATGACCTCCGAAAACCTTGTGACAGTTGGTGAGGGTACCTCCATGGCCGAAGCCGAAAAGATTTTGCAGGTAAACAAGATTGAGAAACTTCCCGTGGTCAATGCCAAAAATGAGCTGGTAGGACTTATTACCTTCCGTGATATAACCAAACTCACTCAAAAACCCAGTGCCAACAAAGACCGTTATGGCCGGTTGCGCGTTGCAGCTGCCCTGGGGGTAACGCCTGATGCCGTGGAAAGGGCAGGGGCACTTGTTAAATCAGGTGTGGACGCGGTAGTGATAGACACCGCCCATGGCCATACTAAGGGGGTTGTGTCCGTATTGAAAGATGTAAAGGCTAAATTCCCTGATTTAGATGTTATTGTAGGAAATATAGCCACCGGTGCGGCAGCTAAATACCTGGTAGACAACAAAGGCAACGATGTCTTCAAGATGGATAACGCCTGCCCGGTTTGCTGAGGAATAATAAATAACCCCGAGCCAAGCGAGGGGTCATTTAATTACCCAGCTCGGTTCTGCTCCAAGTACCGGGTGTACTCGACCTCCAGAAGATCCACCAGTCTGCCAAATTCTTCTGAAACGGCATTCAGGATTTGCTGGTTAGTCAGGTCCACCCCGGCTTTCCGCAATTGATTCATCGGATAAT
>CBDUAW010000032.1:0-12195 GCA_965365215.1 uncultured Eudoraea sp.
TAACCGCCGCATCATACCCAAGCTTAAATATGGAATCGAGATCTTTTAGGGCAAAGGTATTATAACGGCTTAGACCGGGAGGGCTTATTACCAAATCACAATCCTGAAATTTTGAATAAGAATCATATGCCGCCCTGATCTGATATGCCCTTTCCAGCACGTTCAGGGAATGTTTAATCTTCTCAAAGGGTATCTTTGGGAAGGGATTTACGTAGACCCCCAAAATCTTATCACATTTCCCTAAAACAAGGTCCACAGGAAAATTATTTAACACGCCTCCATCAATATAGTGGGAGCCGGCAATTGCAACCGGAGTAAATACTCCGGGGAAGGCAGCAGAGGCTAAAAGGGGTCTTATCAATTCCCCCTGATTAAATACCACTGGTTGCCCGTTAAGCAAATCGGTAGCTGTAACATAAACCGTTGTCCTTAAAGCGCTAAAATTATCTTGCTCAAAACAAGGAACAAAATGTTCGTAGAATTTTTCCGTATCCACAAAGCCAGGCT
Source organism: uncultured Eudoraea sp. (assembly GCA_965365215.1). Classification (GTDB taxonomy): domain Bacteria; phylum Bacteroidota; class Bacteroidia; order Flavobacteriales; family Flavobacteriaceae; genus Lentiprolixibacter. The sequence goes on from CBDUAW010000032.1 coordinate 508, forward strand.
TACTCCTGGCATACCTTTTTAGACTAAAAAACTCGATGCTTCTTATAAATTCAAGAATATCGTCTGGCGCCATCCCTGAGGCAAACAGGGCAGCAATTATTGCACCGGCACTTGTACCGGCCATAACTTTGGGAGTGATGCCCATTTCCTCCATTGCTTTTAGCACCCCAATGTGGGCAATACCTCTGGCTCCTCCTCCTGATAATACAAGACCTGTTTTCATAGGATTGGTATCTCTACCAATAAAAGTACAACTATGGAGGGCTACAATTTATGATTCATGTCACATTTCCTGCCAATAAAAAAGACCCCTCAGTTAGAAGGGTCCAGATTATAAAAAAATCCTCTTTATGAAGACTTTCGCTTTAGCAGGCGGGTAAATACCAAAGGCACCAGAATCCTGGTCAGTTTGCCATCGAGGCCTTTCAGAATATTCATAGGGTATAAATGGGTCTTTAAATCCCCGAATTTCAGTTTTACGCGTTCTTTATTAATTTCCCGTTTAAGGCTTAGGATCTTAAGTTGATCATCTATTTCTTCAAATGAATTAAACTTAGTACTCATGTCTCATCAAAATAATAATTAGAAAAAAACCTCAGAATAGGTTTGTTCAACTTTTCACGCAGATTGTACCCAATAATGGCCAGCACCAAATAGAGTGATCCTACGATTATAAAACCGTAGAGCGTATTTTGAAGGGCATCCCCTATTGCATATGAAGCAGCCAGGCTCAGGAATATTAAGGTTAAAAAGCTTAGCAACCCAACCAGTAATACTTTTACAAAATAGGTTACCAATACCATAGATACTTTAAAACTTCTGAGCTTGGCATACTCAAGACTGTGCTCCACAAAAGAGGAAACATCCTTATCTATTTCCGAAAAATCCTGCTTCAATTCTTCAAAAGCCATAATGAACTATTTCTGCAATTGTGCGTTCTTCTTTTTGAGGTCCTCTAATTTTCTTTCCAGGGTAGCGATAATATCATCTGCCTTATAGCTCATGGTGGAAATTGTATCTTCCAATTTTTGCTCAAAAGCTTCTCTTTTTACCTCAGCTGTTTTGGTGAGCTCATCCTTGGCATGTGATATCCTCTCTGTGAGATCCTCTTTGGCATCTAATGCTTTTTTCTTGATTTTTTTTCTGGTTTTTTTACCTTCATCGGGCGCATATAAAATCCCGATTCCAGCGCCAATGGCTGCTCCTGTTAAAAGGGCCAGCAATACGTTTCCAGTGTTATCTGTCATGACTTTTTAATTAAGGGGTTAATAATGATCTAAAAGTAGGTGAAAGGCAATGTATGCGAAATGATCTTGATCATTCCAATTCAAAATAAGTGTTGCTTATTTTGCTAAAAATGCTGTAACATGAAAAAAATAAAAATATCCTTACGCTATCTTCTAATATTTATTTTTTTAGTTCCTATTGGATGTGGCCCCGTAGTAATTTCGAGTAGACCTCACCATCCGCCTCCTCCTTGGTTTTATCCGAACCGACTGGAATTGGTGCGTTATGTATATTTCCCTGAATTTAGGATCTATTACGACATAAATACAAGAAATTACGTATATCTAGAAGGTACTATCTGGATCAGAAACGAGGTTTTACCGCCAAGATACAGAAATTACAATCTGAGAAGGTCAAGATATATTAGAATAAGGGATTACCATGGAGATAACATTAAACGTTATCATGATGAGAAAAATAGAGGCAGGAGTAATTTAAATACCAGAAGAAAAAATTGATATTTAGATAACAGCTGTTTGTTTAACTTAATTCAAATGAGGATGAAAATTGTAATCGCTATGTTTTGCATGCTGGCCATTACAGGATGCAGTGGCCAGGACAGAGGTAAAAAAGGAAATCTGGAAAACAAGGAATCTGCGTTAGATACGCCCAGGAGTTCGTGGGAAGTCCGAAAGGAATACGACGATGCAGGGAATCTTATCCGCTATGATTCTATTTATTCCTGGGCCTATTCCAATGTAGAGGGAGATTCCATCAGCGTTAATCTGGATAGTATAATGGATGCCTTCCGATTGCATTTTGAAAATACTTCTCCTTCACCTTGGAGAGACCGGTTTTCTTACTTTCCCGAAGTAGATTCCCTTTTTATGAATCGGTTTTTTGAGGACGACTATTTCTTTAAAAACTGGCAACGGGATTATTCTGAAATGGAGGAAATGATGAGGAAAATGGACTCATCCCGAAATGAATTTTTAAAAAGATTTCACCCGGGATTGATAGAATCCAAAGAACAGGATTGATTAGCACGGACTGCCTATTGATTTACAAAGGGCCAATTATGGTCCTTTTTTTATGGTATCAAAGGTTTGTTGGGCAATTTCCAATTCTTCGTTGGTAGGAATTATCAAGACCTTTACTCTGGAATTTGGGATGCTGATATCTCTTACTTCAGAGGGCCTCAACTTGTTCAGTTCTTCATCGATCTCTATCCCCAGATATTCCATATCGCTGCAAACCAAATTGCGCAAAACTGCAGAATTTTCCCCAATACCAGCGGTAAAAACCACCGCATCCAGGCCATTCATCGCGGCCATATAGGCCCCTATATACTTTTTAATGCGATAGGCATTCATTTCCAGTGCAAGGATACAATTTTCATCTCCTGCTTCGGCTGCCTTTTGAATTTCCCTGAGATCACTGTACCCGGTAAGCCCCAGCATCCCGCTTTCCCTGTTTAATAGCTTCTTAACTTCTTCAAGAGAATAGCCCAATTCCTCAACCAGATAAAAAATAATGGCATGGTCAATGTCGCCGCTCCTTGTTCCCATAATCAGACCGTTAGATGGGGCGAAACCAAGACTATGGTCTACACTGATTCCATTTTCAACAGCAGTTATGCTGCAACCGTTTCCCAAATGGATGCTAACTATCTTTGAAGAGCGCTTTTGTAAATATGCAATGGCTTTTTGAGAGACATATTTATGGCTTGTACCGTGGAATCCATATAACTGTATCCCCTTTTCCCTGTAAAATTGATTAGGGATGGCATACCGCTTTGCCCTGTTTGGAATAGTCTGGTGAAAAGCCGTGTCAAATACCGCAACCTGCACTGCCTCTGGGAATATTTCTTCGGAGAGTTCAATCCCCAGTAAATTATTTGGGTTATGCAGCGGGGCTAAACTGGAAAATTCCTTGATTTGATCCTTTACCTGCTCGGTAATGACCACGGTCTTGGAGAATACTTTACCGCCGTGGACTACCCTGTGGCCTATTGCATGAAGATCTTCTTTTCTTTTCAGGATGCTGTTACGGGGGTGGAGTAAACTTGCCGTAATTTTTTGCAATCCCTCTCTATGGGTCCCTATTTTTATTTCTTCGGAGTGTGCCTCCTTAGTGCTTTTAAAATGATATTGTGCACTACCTTCTCCTATCCGCTCAACCAGCCCGGAACAAAGAAGTGTCCCAGAGGGCATTTCAATGAACTGGAATTTTATAGAACTACTCCCGGAATTGAGCACTAGAATATTCATGCTTCTCAGGTATTACATCCTTGTGCCTGAATGGCGGTTATGATCACGGTATTAACGATATCGTCTACTGTACATCCCCGACTAAGATCATTAACAGGCTTGTTTAAGCCCTGAATAACAGGACCAATAGCCAGGGCCTTGGTCTCGCGCTGAACAGCCTTATAGGTATTATTTCCTGTATTGAGATCAGGGAATATAAAGACACTTGCTTGTCCGGCTACCTTGGAATTGGGCATTTTACTCTTCCCAACCTGTTTATCAACAGCAGCATCATATTGAATAGGACCTTCAATTAAAAGGTCGGGTCTTCTCTGGCGAACTATTTCGGTGGCCTTCCTTACTCTTTCCACATCTTCTCCTGTCCCGGAACTGCCAGAGGAGTAAGACAGCATCGCAATCCTGGGTTCAATCCCAAATTCCAGGCTTGTAGTAGCAGAAGATATGGCAATTTCTGCCAGTTGTTCTGCGGTTGGATTAGGATTAATAGCACAATCCCCATACACGGTAACACGGTCTTCCAGGCACATAAAGAAGATAGAGGAGACTATAGTGGAGTCTGGTTTGGTTTTGATGAATTGCAAAGCAGGTCTTATGGTATGCTGCGTAGTGTGTATTGCCCCGGAAACCATCCCGTCTGCATGTCCTTTGTATACCATCATAGTACCGAAATAGGACACATCGCCCATAAGATCCTTTGCCATGGCAAGGTTTACATTTTTATGCTTTCGCAATTGGTAAAGGGTAGTGGCATAATCTTCAAATTGGGGAGATTGTACAGGATCTATGATATCTATTTTACCTGAATTTAAGGAGAGGTCCAATTCTCTGATCTTTGCCTGTATCTGCTCACGATCTCCCAACAAAGTAAGTTTTACTGCTCCGGATGCAATCAACTCATTGGCTGCCATGAGAATTCTGGAATCGGCCCCTTCCGGTAGAACAATGTGTTTTTTATCGGCTTGTGCTTTTCTCAGAAGGTTGTATTGAAACATCCTGGGCGTCATCCCATTAGTTTTGGAAGTGACCAGTAGTTCTGCAAGTTCATTTTCCGGAACATACTTAAAGAAGTCCTGGATGGAAATATTGATTTTCTGAGTATTCTCTGCGTAAATTCGAGGTTTTACAGCGCCAATTTTGTTAGTCACCTCATAGGTACCCCCTTCTACAGATACAATCGGCACCACTTCCGAGAGACCTTCAATAAGCTTTATAACCGAAGGTGCAGGGATTAGTCCCCCGCTGAGTACCATCCCTGAAACCGTAGGATAATTGCTCGAAAGGTTTGCCTGTAGGGCTCCCAGGATAATATCTGAACGATCCCCTGGTGTAATAACCAGGACATCCTCTTTCATATGGGTAAGGTAATTTTGCAACTGCATCGCCCCTACCCCAAAATGGCCAGCCTGATTATGAAGGTAGTCATGACCAAACAGCACTTCTCCATCTAACTGTTCCACAATTTCATTGATAGTTGGATTCCCTAACAATGGATTTAAAGGTATGGCGCTAACGAGCACCTCTAAAGGCAATTGATTCCGCATTACCCCGGTTACAAGGCTAATGTTTTCCGGTTGCACCTTATTAGCAATTACCATCAATACCTCAACCCCCTTGCTCTTAAAGGATTCATAGGCAACGTATAGATTCCCTACAAATTCTTCCAACTCTTTTCCCACCCCGCTGGATAACAAAACCGCAGGGATTCCAAGATTTTTGGCAATCAGAACATTGTAGTCCCATTCAATTACGCTGCCTTCCCGGGAAAAATCCGTACCCTCAACTAAGACAAAATCGAACCTGCTCTCTAATGCCTTGTATTTCTCAAAGATAGTGTCGAGGATCTCATCCTCTTTTTTTTGATTATTCTTCTGGTGCACTTCATTTCTGGTAAAGCCATATGTTTCCTCATAACTCTGATCCAATTTAAAATGTCCAATTATTGTTTGGATATGATTATCCTTTTCCCCTTCAGCGTAGTCATCAATAATGGGACGGAAATACCCAACTTTCGCGGCCTTCCCTACCAATAATTGCATAATCCCCAGGGTTACAATAGACTTGCCGCTATTGGGTTCCATTGTAGCAATATAAACGGCTTTGCTCATGTTTACTGTAGATTTCAGTTTGCAAAGTTATGGTATAAAAGCACTACATAGGGTATTGAAAGAGCAATAAATTTTCAGGAAAATCACAAATACCACAGACCTCGGAATTACTGTGATAGCTGTATCATTTTTGAGATTAGGATAATAGGATATTATTGTATCACCGGGAGGACCAAAAATGGTACATGGGTCCTGAAAGCTATTTTTTTTACGACTGGTTCGCGAACCAGGCGGCTAAAAAATCCGTGGCGGCTATTGATCATCGCAATGATTCCCGTATGGCTGTCTTCCGCCCACTTAGTTAACCTCGCGGACAAGGTGGGATGGTAATCCAAATCTTCAAACTGGTGATCCACTTTTTTCAGGAACCCTTTTAAGAGTGCTTTTAATTGTTCCTGCTCCTTATCCATTTTTTCTTCTTCATTGATGTGGACCACATGGATAGTACTACCGGTAATTTCCGCGATCGCTATCAGGGGTTCTAATTCTGCCCTTTGGAATAGATGGCGGTAGTCTGTAGCGAATAGGATTTTCTTTTGGCGACCATATTCAAAGGTATTAGGAACAGCCATAACAGGGCAATGATGAATATGCTTTATTACATTAACTGTATTACTACCCAGGAATACTTCTTTAAGTCCGCTGGCCCCTTGGGTTCCCATAAACAAGTAATCCACATCTTTATCAATAATGTTTCTACCAATGGCATTTAGAAGAACATCATGCTCCATTATCCCCTCAAACTCATGTCCTGGAATTTTATTTATCCGAATAAGGCGATCCACAATTTTTTTCAACTTCCGAGTTGCTTCTTCAGCTGTTATCTCAAATAGGCGGGTATCACGTTCTTTGTTTATGGTGCTTATAAGACCCGATGGACTCACCTGATGTGCGTGGAGAATATAGAATTTGCAGGGCACTCTCTCAAACAAGTACAAAGCGTACTGTATTGCATGCCATGCATTCTTGGAAAAATCTGTTGGAAGTAAAATACGTTTCATGCAATTATCTTAAAGTTACATCGCCCGATGTCTATAAATCAGGTAAGACCAAAAGTGGTACCGGGGTGTGGAATCCCATTTTTTTTATCACGGGTTCATGAGTTAATTTTTCCATAAAGGTATGTTCGTAGTGAATTAATGCGATCATTTCTGCATCTGAGGCTACCGAGAATTTCATGATTGCCGCCTCTACGGTGCTTTCCAGGGCTGCTTCACAAAATTCAACGGGAATTCCATGGAGGCGTTTCTTTAAAAGTTCACGATTAATTTCCTGATTCTTATCGTGTTGAAATTCCTGTGCTACCTGTAGCACGAAGACCATGGCATTCCAAGCTTCCGCTATTTCCCTCAGGGGCTGCAGTTCGTATTTATCAAAGGTTCTACTGAAATCTGTTGGAAATACGATCTTTGTAAGGGTTTTAAAATCGTGCTCGTCTGGGACCACAAGAATAGGCCGGTTCCTTATTTTTTTGATTACTTTTACGGCATTGCTCCCCATAAAAACTTCTTTAGCCCCGGAAGCCCCTTTGGAACCCATCACAACAAGGTCAATTTCTTTTTGCGAAAGAACTTTATTTGTTCCCTTTGTGATATCTTCTGCCATTGATATCATTTCAAAGCTGTGCTGAGGATTTGTGTGATTTATTTCTAAATAACCCATAATTTTTTTTAACTCATTATGAGAATTATCGGATAATGAGTCATATAACACCCCCAGGCGTTCCTTGCCTCTTTCCCCAAGTACAGGTGCAAAACTGGGTTCATAGGTATTTAACAAGGAAAAATGACATGGAATCCTTTCGTGTAGCTTAAGGGCCGTAAATATGGCATTCCATGCGTTATCGGAAAAATCGGTGAGTAAGAGTATATTTTTCATGACGTGTGCTAATTACTAATTTTGGCTGTATCCCGGATTACCAGAAATGGGGCACGGACATGAAACCCAATCTGATCAATATTCTGTCTCCAAAGTAAGCGTTCCATAAAGGAATGTTTTCGGTTCATCATAGCCAGGAGATCATAGTTATGTTCCTCCACATAATCGATCACTGCTCCCGGCATCAAAGCGCCTTTTTTTTCTTCGAACCGGTGTGAGGAATCCTTAAAAAAATCTGCGATATACTCCTTATTGCTTAGTTGTTCTTCAGTTAGATCGTACTCCTCCTTTACATGCAGGATGGTCACCTCTGCATTGTGAAGTGTTGCCAGGGTCTTTATGGTTTGCAATTCCTCCTTCTTGTAACGGGTCCAGTAATCCGTTGGAAACAAGAATTTTTCAAGCGGTTTGTATTGGCAATTCTCGGGGATAGCCAGGACGGGTACCTGTGCTTTTCGCAATACAAACACGGTATTGCTCCCCAAGAAAATCTCCTTAGCTCCGGTGGCGCCCTGTGTCCCCATAACTATGAAATCGATCTCCTTCTCCACAGATAATTCATTGATTTCATCTGTTAGGAGATTAAATGCAGAAACCGTTTTAATCACGTGCCTTTGATTGCTATACTGTTCCTTGATATCTGCCAGCGTTTTCTCTAATCCGGCCAGGGATATATCTACTCCAACATCCGGGATGGCACTAAAGGAAGGCCCTCCAAGCATATAATCCATTCTGTAAAAGGCAGGGGTATAGGTGTGTAATAAATAAAAGGTACAAGATTCTCCCCTAAAAAATTCCATTGCATATTTTATGGCGTTCCATGCATTATCCGAAAAATCTGTTGGCAACAGTACTTTGAACATGGCTATGTCTTTAAGGTTTAACCCAAAATTAGGGATCAGTCCCAAGGAATACCATGATTATAATCAGGAAGAAATGATCTTTCTGAATAAATACATCATCTTTTCGGTTTACAGATGATGATGGTCATTTCAGGTTATCCGATAATTCATCAATTTTAGACGTTAACCACAAAAAATTATAATCATGGCACTTAATTTCAATCACTATGCGAAAGAAGGCAATACCTTCTTAAAACATTATACCAAAGAGATGAACCTGGGTGACGACCGGGACAAAGCAGGCAGGATCCTTACCTCCGTACTACATGCACTAAGGGATATCATTTCGCCCCAGGAATCGCTTCAATTAATAGCACAACTCCCTATGTTTCTGAAGGCAGTGTATGTTAATGGCTGGAACCTTAAAAGAGATCGGCCCAAAGTAAAGCGGATTCCGGAATTCATAGATCTTGTCCGGAAACATGACGGTCCTGCCGCGATTAATGATTTTGAATATAGCGACGAGATCGCGGAAAGATATATCACAACTACTTTTATATACCTGAGAAAGTATGTCTCCCTTGGAGAGATGGAAGATATTAGAGACGGGCTACCAAAAGAGCTTAAGAGTTTGATTTATTCAAACATAATGTTTTAAGCAATAAGCACTGTAAATAAACTTGAGCATCACCTGTTTCCATAAAGAAAAATGCAGCGCAGGTATTCCTCTTGCTGGTATGATAATTGTCATTTATCTAACCACAAAGTGGGTGTACCTTTGCCCTGAATTAACACTTTAAATCCTTTATTATGAAATACTTAAGATTTTTTATTCTCGTAGCATTTCTTCCTTTATTTACCTTTTCACAAGACCTGAAGGAAGTAGATGAAATTGCCCCTTTCAGCGAGGGATTGGCTGGGGTTCGTAAAGGAAATGAGTGGGGGTTTATCAATGCCTCAGGAGAACTGGTGATCCCATTCAGGGACGATCTTGTCTGGAGTGCAAACGCAGATCCTAACAATAAAGATATTACAGGAATCCGCTATCCCCAATTCCAGGATGGCCGTTGCATGGTACAATCTATGTTGGAGGAAGAGGAAATATATACCTATGGTTTTATCGATAAGAAAGGAGCGCTTGTGATTGCTCCGGAATATCTAAACGTAACCCCTTTTAACCAGGGATACGCGGTTGGAATACTAATGACCAAAAATTTTAGGGGAAAGAACAATTTCCAGCTTAATATTTATGATTACAAGTTCAGCGAAGTACTTCTGGATACCAAAGGGGACATTATGAGGCTTATTACACAACGCGATAATATCCTTATGTCCAAAAGGAGATATGAATTACCCGAACTGAATGCAAAATTCATTTCACCGGAACTCATGGCAGTCAAGACGGCTTCCAATACCTGGGAGCTAAGAAAAATAGACCTGCAGTAAGGTTGATATTATTATCCATAGAATGTAAGGCTTCACTCCTATAAGGGGTGATCGCCCTTGCCAAAGAATAAAGAAATTAAGATGTACTTAAGCAAAAGATTTGGTATGCAAGTCCTGATATCCCTGATGTCTTTGCTACTATTCGCCGGATGTGCTGATAAAAAAAGGGAAAAACAAGTGCCTACTATAGCTGAGGAAAAAAGTGATATCAACACAAAAACCCTCCGGGAAGTATACACTTTTATGCAACTGCCCACTAATGGGGATACCGCTTCCATGGGTGCCTTAAATCACAAGGTGCTGGAATCCAATAACGCTATTGTGAACAGCGATGCCGCCACTACGCTGAAATTATATAGGACCTTAACAAAATCTAGACCTGTTGCCCAATTTCCCATTTTTGAAGCAAGAGAATCCGCTTCTACCATGATTGCAGTGAGTGGAAAAGGCTTTGTAAGCACCATTTGGGCAGTTTTGGTCATTGATCGTGAAAGCATGGAAATCCAAAAAATCCGTTTTGGACACCAGGCAGAGACTGAAGGTTATGGCGCTGCAATGAGCAGCAGCAGCTTTAGCGAACAATTTGTAGGCGCCAAGATATCGTTTGACAGGGTAAACTTTCGCCTGGCAAGCCCCAAGGATGAAATGGCCCCCGCACCATTATTGATCGACGGAATATCTGGTGCAACCATTACCAATGAAGCCGTAATAACGATGCTAAATAGTGGAATTACACGATATGAAAATTACTTTAATGAGTAATACTAAAGTTTAACGCTTAGATTCTCAATGATGAAGGATACTTATTCATTACTCCAAATTACACCTTCCAACGTTCGTGAAGAAACGCTTTTCTGCATCAAGGATATAAAGAGTCCCGGCTTTCATAAAAAGGAGCAATGGTTCAGCAAAAGATATAAGGAAGGACTTAGGATATTCTTCCTTAAAGACAGTGATGGGAAAACCTCGGGATTTATTGAATTTGTCCCTTCAGAAAACGCCTGGAGGCCCGTTAATGCCCCGGGCTATATGTTTATACATTGTCTATTTGTATATCCCAATAAGCACAAAAACAAAGGCAATGGTTCCCTGCTTCTCTTTCATGCGGAACAACAAGCTCGTAAAGCAGGATTGGGAGGTCTTTGCGCAATGACGAGCAAGGGTGCCTGGATGACCGACAAAAGGCTTTTTGAAAAGAATGGATTTGAACGGTTGACTAAAAGAGGAAGATTTGAACTATTAAGCAAAAAGTGGGATCCCTCTATAGCTGATCCCAGCCTGAGGGACTGGACACTGGCCCAAAAAGACTATCAGGGTTGGAATCTGGTCTATGCAGACCAGTGTCCCTGGCACGAAAAGGCTGTTGAAGCCTTATGGAATACAGCTCAGGACTACGGAATTGAACTCAAGTTAAACAAGTTAACTACCTGCAAACAAGCACAGAATGCGCCTTCTGGCTTTGGCGTTTTTAGTCTGCTGCATAATGGGAAGCTACTGGAAGATCATTATATCAGCGCCACCCGCTTCCGGAATATCTTAAAAAAAGAAATGACTCATAGCGATTAAAGCTTCGCGAATCTTACTCTAATCAAGGCCTATGGAAACGGTAGAAAAGAAAAATGATGTTTGTTGCCCTGTTTTTAATCCAGACAAATGGGAAGGTAAAACTCTAAATTGGGATCGCAAAAAGTTTATCAAGACGTCTATTCCTACCTTCTTTCACATTCCTTATCCGCCTCTAATCGGCCACAAAGTAAAAAAGATGGTAGCCATGGCAGAAAAGGCAGAGCAGCTTTCCGAAGACAAAGAAGATATCCTGCTTTTATTTACGGATCCAAGTGCTTTTAAATCAGAATTGTATTTATCCGTTGTGGATATTGTGCCCAAGGCTCGAAATACAAGCTTAAGTGGCACCTTTGT
>CBDUAW010000033.1:0-12194 GCA_965365215.1 uncultured Eudoraea sp.
TGCTAAAAGTAACTGAATTTCAGTGAAAATAGTATGCACAGGTCAGATTTTTACGGGCTTTATGAGAAAATGCTTCATAGTATCTTTTTTGTTTTCGCTGGTCTCAATAATGCAAGCCCAGGAGCCCGCACTTCCTATTGATTTCCGCCAGCATAACCTAACGGAATACAATAGTAGTTTGCTGAGCCCTATTTATTCGCTCGACAGGAATCAGCCGCAATCGCTTGCCTTATGGACTAGATGGCAATGGCAAAGCATAGATGGGGATCCTACTACTATCTTTTTGAATTATTCCAGAAAGATGAGTAGGGAATCCGGTGCCGGAATAGGTTTCTTTCAGCATAACACAGGTGTTTTCGTAAACACCGGGGGCATGTTGAACTACGCCCATTCTCTGGAATTGAGCCCAAGGGTGGAAATAGCAGCGGGCTTAAATATTTTTGGATTCCAAAGAACACTGGCTGACGATTCCTTTCAACTGAATCCCAATATACCCTTTCCTCAATTTGAAGAATCTGACAGCTTTATTCTGCAGCTGGCACCCAGCTTCAGGTTTAAGGTAGATCAATTCAGTCTGGGAATGGTGATAGAGAATTTAATTGATTATAACATATCTACAAGTGAGAGCCAGGTCTCTAATAATGGCAGAGTGTTTATTGGTTTGGCCAGCTACCATTTTCCGTTGTCAATTTTTCCGGATTGGGGGGACAGCTACCTCCAACCAACACTTTATGTTAAGAGACTCCCGGATTTTGAAAATCAGGTGGGGATTACTACTTTGTTTTCCACCCCAAAGTTTTGGGCCCAAGCCGGCTACAACAGTTTTTATGGTATTTCTGGTGGGGTAGGGGGCCGATTTTTTAAGGGGTTCTCTATTGGCGCATTAATTGAATACGGCACAAAACCGGAACTGGGTAATAGTGATCCTACCCTTGAATTTGTAACAGCGTATAATTTCGGATCACAAAATCTCAGAAAGAGAATAGTTGGGTTTAAAGTAAAAGACGACGAAGAAATACTGGTAGACCTGCAATTACAAGAGGATACTGCTGAGGAAGAAAACGAAGCAGTAAAACAATTGGCAGAAGAAGAACGAAAGGCCGAATTGGCCAAGCAGCAAAATACCAAAGATTCCATAGCTGAAGTTGCCAAACTTGGCTTACTGGCAGAACAAGCAAGGAAAAGGGAGAAAGAAAAGGATTCCCTGGCTGCAGTCGAAAGAGCAGCATCTCTCAGAATGGCGAAGCTACGCGAACAACAGCGTTTGGATTCAATAGCTGCGGCAGAATGGGCCCTTGCGAAACAAACAGAAGCACAGAGAAAACAAGACTCCACACAACAAGTTCAGGCCGCATTAGCCGAAGCGGCAAGAACCAAGGTGGAAACCTTAAAGACCACTCCTCAAAAGGAAGTAGTACAACTAAAAGCAGGTGAAAAATATGAGGAGGCGGTCAATGAGGAAGGACTCGTTGCTGGCTATTATCTAATAGCTAATGTGTTTGGAACAAAACGCTATTATGAAGCCTTTATGAAAACTTTGACCAACAAAGGCCTTTCTCCTGAATCATTTTACAGGAAATCAAAGAAGTTTAATTATGTTTATCTGGCCAGGTACAATAGTATAGATGAAGCACGGAAAGCACGCGATAGTAAGTTTAACGGTCAATACAATGATAAAACCTGGATTTTCAGGGTAGTGGTAGAGTAACTATTTTTTGAGTTCCTTACGGACCAGGAGGTCCAGATAAGCTACGGTATTAAGTAAGTATTTATGATCTTCTGTAATGGTGGCCATAGCTACCGCGCCCTGCAGCATGGTATACAATTGCTTGGCAAATTGCAGCGGGGTAACCGGCAATTGCAGCTCCTTATTATTTACACCTTGCTCAAGTACCAGCGCAATTTTACCCTCTATTTCTTTAGCTATTTCCCTGGCAGCCGCCGCCAATTGCGGATTATTGTCTTTGGCATCTACCCCAACGTTTAAAACCGGGCATCCTCCTAATTCCTTGGTGAATACATCGTAATTCTTATAGAAGTTGGTTAGACTAAATATCTTATCCAGAGCAGTTCCCGGAACATTTAATTTTTCGTCAATAGATTGCAACAAACGGTTACTGTTAAACTGAAATGCTGCCAAAGCAAGAGCTTCTTTATTTTCGAAATTGCCGTACAGTGCTCCTTTGGTTAGGCCGGTGGCATCTGTAAGATCGCTCATACTGGTGCCAATGTAACCGTGTTTATTAAAAAGAGGTGCTACAGTCTCAATTATGTAGGCAGTGGTACGTTCGGCTTTGGTAGACATAAACACATCAATTTTCTACGAATATAAAAAAACTAAATACTGTATGGTATATCTGACAAAAAAAACACCCAAAACCTTCTAAGGTCCCGGGTGTATTCTTGCGGATTAAAGTATTTCTTATTCTACCAATTCCGATTGATTTCTAAAAACTAGCCCCTGATCAAATGAATCGAGTAGTACAATGCTGTCAGCCTTAATTTGACCACTAAGGAGTTCTTTAGACAGGGCATTGAGGACCTCCTTTTGTATAACCCGTTTTATGGGTCTTGCGCCGTACTGAGGATCAAATCCTTTCTCAGCAAGGTAAGCAATGGCCTCCTCGGTGGCATCAATTACTATATGTTGTTTTGCTACCATCTTCTTCAATTGATCTAACTGAAGCCTCACTATTTGAAGAATGTCATCCTTACTCAATGGTGTAAACATAATGATGTCATCAATTCGGTTCAGGAACTCTGGTCTGATGGTCTTCCTGAGAAGTCCCAACACTTCTATCCTTGCGGTTTCAGAAGCACTGAATATATCATCCGTATTTTCAAAAGCTTCCTGAATGATATGACTTCCCATATTGCTGGTCATTATGATTATGGTATTCTTGAAATCGGCCACCCTACCTTTGTTGTCAGTTAGTCTTCCCTCATCCAATACTTGTAACAAAACATTGAAGGTATCTGGATGCGCCTTTTCAATTTCATCCAGCAAGACTACTGAATAGGGTTTTCTTCTCACGGCTTCTGTAAGCTGCCCGCCTTCATCATATCCAACATAGCCGGGAGGAGCTCCAACCAGTCTGCTCACTGCATGTCTTTCCTGATATTCACTCATATCAATTCTTGTAATGGCATTTTCATCATCAAAAAGATAGGCTGCCAGGGTTTTGGCAAGCTCTGTTTTTCCTACCCCTGTAGTCCCCAAGAAAAGGAAAGAGCCTATTGGCCTTTTTGCATCCTGTAGCCCAGCCCTGCTTCTACGGATAGCGTCTGAAACCGCCTGAATGGCCTCTTCCTGACCAACTACTCTCTTATGGAGTACCTCTTCAAGCTTCAGGAGTTTTTCTCGTTCACTTTGCAGCATCTTGGTGACAGGGATCCCGGTCCATTTAGCTACTACTTCCGCAATGTCGTCATTAGTAACTTCTTCCTTGATCAATGTACCTTTCTGCTGTTGCTCGCTAAGTTCCTGCTGGAGCTTATCGAGTTTTTCCTGTGCCTCCTTGATCTTCCCATAGCGCAATTCCGCCACTTTCCCATAGTCACCGTTACGTTCGGCACGTTCTGCTTCCAGCTTGTAGTCTTCTATTTCTACCTTGGTCTTTTGAATATTGTCTACCACGGTTTTTTCGCTTTCCCATTGTGCGTAGATCTCATTTCTTTCTTCTTTTAAATTAGCAAGATCTATGTTCAGGGCTTTGAGTTTAGCCTGGTCGTCTTCCCGTTTAATAGCTTCAATCTCAATTTCGAGCTGCATAATCTTCCTGTCGAGCACATCGAGGTCCTCCGGTTTGGAATTGATCTCCATCCTCAATTTGGAGGCAGCTTCATCCATCAGATCTATGGCCTTATCGGGCAGAAATCGGTTGGTTATATATCTCTGGGATAGTTCTACGGCAGCGATGACCGCCTCGTCCTTTATTCTAACCTTATGATGGGCTTCGTACTTTTCTTTAAGTCCCCTCAAAATAGAGATTGCGCTCTCGGTATCGGGTTCATCAACTGTTACTTTCTGAAACCTGCGTTCCAGGGCCTTATCTTTTTCGAAGTATTTTTGATATTCATCGAGTGTAGTGGCCCCAATAGCCCTTAATTCGCCCCTTGCCAGAGCGGGTTTCAGAATATTGGCAGCATCCATTGCGCCTTGGCCCCCTCCTGCACCTACCAGGGTATGAATCTCATCAATAAACAAGACAATGTTGCCATCAGAGGTGGTAACCTCTTTTATGACGGCTTTTAATCGCTCTTCAAATTCTCCCTTATATTTGGCACCGGCAATCAAAGCTCCCATATCCAGGGAATAAATGACCTTATCCTTCAGGTTCTCAGGGACATCGCCCTGGATGATTCTGTGGGCCAAGCCTTCGGCTATAGCCGTTTTCCCGGTTCCGGGTTCTCCTACCAGCATTGGATTGTTCTTTGTGCGCCTAGAAAGGATCTGCAATATCCTTCTAATCTCTTCATCCCGTCCAATAACGGGATCGAGCTTCCCTTTATCGGCAAGGTCATTTAGGTTTCTGGCATATTTGTTCAAGGAATTGTAAGTGTCCTCGGCACTTTGTGATGTTACCCTTCCACCTTTGCGGAGTTCCTCTATGGCAGCCTTCAGGTCCTTCTCGGTTACCCCCTGGTCCTTAAGGATCCGGGAGATTTTACTTTTGGATTTAAAGATAGCGAGTAATAAATGTTCAATGGATACAAATTCATCACTCATCTTTTTGGCGATCAAACTGGCCTCGTTTAAGGTCTTCCCGGCTTCATTGGAGAACATTAGTTCCGCACCGCTTACTTTGGGAAAACGCTCCAGTTCCTTTTCTAGGATGTTTTCGAGCATTCCAAGATTCACATTTAGCTTTTTAAGCAAAAAGGGTAAGACGTTTTCATCAGTCTCTCCTATGGCTTTAAACAGGTGTTCATTTTCAACTTGCTGGTGTCCAAAGCCCTGGGCTATTTGCTGTGCGAGTTGAATGGCTTCCTGTGATTTTATTGTAAACTTATTTATGTTCATATTCTTGATTTTTCCTTTACTTTTATTTTTTATAAGGAAAGGTCAAGAATCTTACCAAGCCTGTGGATGCGACAAAATGTCTGATAATTGCTGCATTTTCAAGACATTACGGCAGTGTTAGAAATAAAGAAAAGGTCGACTAAACTTTCCGTTATTTAAGGGATGGGAATATTTGATAAATTATTTGGCAGTGATCCTGCAGGTGAAAGAAATGTACAAAAGGATGTCTCCTGGACGCCTTTAGTTCATCCAGACCAGTTGGAAAAAGTAATACAGGATTCACAATCCAGGCCTCAGGTGATTTTTAAACATTCTACCAGCTGTGGGATCAGCAGCATGGTATTGAGAAGATTTGAAAAACAGGGAGGGATCCTGGGGAAGCAGGCAAATTTTCTATTTCTGGATCTTCACAGCTATCGAGAAATTTCCAATGAAGTAGCGCAGCAATTTCAGGTATACCATCAATCACCTCAGCTATTAATTATTAAGAATGGGATAACGGTTGCTCATGCATCGCATTACGAGATCAATGGGCTCCATTTAGAAAAGTACCTATAAAAAAACCCGGCTAACAGCCGGGTTTTTATCTTTAGTTAAACTTATGTCTCGCTAAAATATCCTTTAATCTATTCTTCAGGTCTTCTCCTGCATCATATACCATTTGTTCATTAGAAGGGAAAGGAACTGCCCTCAGATCTATTAAACCTATCAGACTGTTGTCTAATGCTCTTTTATCTCCCTGATAGTTGGCATAAATATGTTCAAAAACAAACTCGCTGCTCAAAGGGTAGCTGTTGAGCTGTTGCTGGGTATTAAGGTCTATATAACTCACGTTACCGGTAACCATAGCGGCTTTGTGTTGCGTAAACTGATAAAAGTTACAACGTACTGTCTTAAACCGGTCTACCTTAATTTCATTCCCCAGGCTGTCTTTTACAATATTCCCATTGTCATCATAAAGGTATTTATATCCATCTTTGATCTGTTTCTCCTTTACGATCTGTTTTTCCCTTATCTGTTCCGGGCTTATGCTAATATCCCTGAAGGCAACCTGCATTTCGTAATCATATTGGATATTGCTCAACGGATTAGTATGATAAGCGGTCCATAGGTCATTTATCCCATAGGTATTAAAGTTCAGCAATTCTTCTTCCAGACGTTCCGGAACTATCTGCTGGGTGTCGTTGATTACATTAACTTTTACATAATCCAACCCTTTATGATAGGCCTCCTCCATTTTTTCCTTGCTATCCATATAGCCAGGGTTAATTTCCAGAAGGTATTCAAAATCGCTATACGCTTGCCTGAAATCGGTTTTTAGCTTTCCATTCTCAAGCAGTGTTGAGGCATTATCATATAAATATTGAGATAATTGCTCTCTGGACGCGATGATCTGGTTATCGTAATTCCTAAAACTAAATTCAGCATTTCTGCCTTCCTCGTATATTCTGAGGGGCAATAAGGGCCTGATTCGTTCCTGCATCTTCTTCAGATTGCTGAAACCCTTGTAAATAAATTCGTAGTTTGACGGATTTCCGTCCTTTTCCAGGAAACTAATGTGTTCCAGTTCGCGTTCCGTGTATTTTGCAAAAGCTTCTTCGAGCAACAAGATATAAGGTTGATTGCCTTTTTTAGTCTTGTTCTCTGATAAATTGTTGATGGCCTTATACATAGCCTGGGTATAATTCCCAGTGTTAAGGGCTTCTTGGGTTTTCTTTACACCCCCGCAAGCCATAAATAGAACCATAGCTGTACCAAGTAGTAATGTTTTTTTCATGACGTTTTGTTTTATGGTTTGATTTGGGTAATCCAATACCTGTGCCAAAATCATTTTGTATCATAACGAAAAACGATCAGCTATCGTATATGTTCGATGAAATACCGATGCTTTAAAGAAATCAGTAAAATTTTAAAGGACGGGAAGAAGTTTAGTAGATACCTCGCCAAAGCCTATCCTTACACCATCTTTTTTACAATATCCGCGAAGGGTAACCGTATCGTGATCTTGGATTGAGGTCCGGGTATCCCCATTGGTTAAAGAAATCGGTTTGGTACCCTGCCAGGCCAGTTCCAGCATGGAACCATAAGTGTCAGGGGTTGGGCCGGAAATTGTTCCGCTGCCCATCATATCCCCGCTGTTTACCTTACAACCATTAACTGTGTGATGTGCCAGTTGTTGTGCCATGGTCCAGTACATATACTTAAAATTAGACCGGGTCACCGTAGTGGCGGGCTGGTTTTCGGGAATTATGTCTACCTCCAGATGGATATCAAAGCTTTTTTTTCCCGATTGTCTCAGGTCAGGCAGGGGGGCAGGTTCTTGTACCGGACTCTCGACCCTAAAGGGTTCCAGGGCGTCCAGGGTTACAATCCAGGGTGAAATGGAGGAAGCAAAGTTTTTAGCTAGGAAAGGTCCAAGGGGAACATATTCCCACTTCTGAATATCCCTGGCGCTCCAGTCATTAAAAAGGACCAGGCCAAAAATATAATCTTCCGCTTCTTCAACCGGGATCGATTCTCCCATTTTATTAGCATCTGTGGTTATAAAAGCCATTTCCAGTTCAAAATCCACCATTTTTGAGGGTCCAAAAACAGGTTGGTCCTTCCCGGCAGGCAGGGTTTGTCCTTTTGGACGTCTAATTGGTGTGCCTCCGGGAATAATGGTAGAGCTCCTGCCATGGTAGCCCACTGGGATATACAACCAGTTAGGCAGCAAGGCTTTGGCCGGATCCCTGAACATAGTTCCAATATTTGTGGCGTGTTCTTTACTGGAATAAAAATCGGTATAATCCCCAATTTGAACGGGTAACTGCATTTCTATCTCCTCCATTGTGAAGAGTACCGTTTGGCGATGAGCTTCATTATCCCGAAGCGCAGGATTACCTTCATCAAATATCTCACTAATTCTATTCCTTACCAGTCGCCATGTCTTCTTTCCGTCCGAAATAAAATCATTCAGAGAATCCTGAAGAAAAATATCTTCCGTAAGCGGAATCCCCTTAAAATATCCTAATTGATGCAGGGCTCCCAGGTCAATAGCGTAATCCCCAATACGGGTTCCTATGGTAATTACATCATCTCTGGTTAGGAACACACCAAAAGGGATATTTTGAATTGGGAAATCGGAGTTTTTTTCGACCTTCAACCAGGTTTTTTTCCCGGGGTTATTGGTGTTATTGGGCATGAGAATATTGTTAATTTACATTTGATAAATTCCTGATCAAATATATTATTTTCTATTCATTAAAGCTGGGCAATTTGTACTTTTACCACTTGTAAAATCAAAATAATGCCCATGCAAAGAGATCACGTAATCTTTGATTTAATTGAAGCGGAAAAAGAACGCCAGTTAAACGGTATTGAACTTATTGCTTCTGAAAACTTTACCAGCCCGCAGGTAATGGAAGCGGCAGGATCCGTACTTACCAACAAATATGCTGAAGGTTATCCCGGTAAGCGGTATTACGGGGGATGCGAAATTGTAGATAAAGTAGAGCAATTGGCTATTGACAGGGCTAAGGAATTGTTTGGGGCTTCTTATGCCAATGTACAGCCACATTCGGGTTCTCAGGCCAATGCCGCAGTCTTTTTCGCTTGTCTGCAACCGGGAGATAAGATCCTGGGCTTTGATCTCTCCCATGGGGGGCATTTAACACATGGCTCGCCGGTGAATTTTTCCGGGAAGCTATACAACCCGGTATTTTATGGGGTTGAAAAGGAGACTGGGGTATTAAACTACGACAAGATTGAGGAAATTGCGGTAAGGGAGAAACCCAAAATGATTATTGCGGGAGCTTCGGCCTATTCCCGGGATATGGATTTTAAGCGTTTCCGGGAGATTGCCGATAAAGTTGATGCCTTATTGCTCGCAGATATTGCACATCCGGCAGGCTTGATCGCAAAAGGGATTTTAAACGACCCAATTCCACACTGCCATTTCGTGACTACTACTACACACAAAACCCTTAGAGGTCCCAGGGGCGGATTGATACTAATGGGAGAGGATTTTGATAATCCTTTCGGGATCAGGCTTAAAAATGGAAATTTGAGAAAAATGTCGGCCTTGATAAACCTTGCTGTTTTTCCCGGAAATCAGGGCGGGCCTTTGGAACACATAATCGCCGCTAAGGCCGTGGCCTTTGGGGAGGCACTTTCGGACGAGTTTCTTCACTATATGCTGCAGGTAAAGAAAAATGCCGCAGCCATGGCCAAAGCATTTGTGGCCAGGGATTATCATATCATCTCGGGAGGTACTGATAATCATGTGATGTTAATAGACTTGCGCAATAAAAATATAACAGGAAAGGATGCCGAACGGATTTTGGTTGAGGCAGATATCACGGCTAATAAAAACATGGTACCTTTTGATGATAAGTCGCCCTTTGTTACCTCGGGGATACGCTTTGGCACTGCCGCCATTACCACAAGGGGCCTGAAGGAAAATGATATGGAGACCATCGTGGAGCTGATAGATATTGTGATTTCAAATCCGGAAAATGAAGCCGAAATTAAAAAGGTGAAGTCTCGTGTTAATGCAATGATGGCAGACAGACCCCTATTCCAGATGTAACATGCCGTAAAATGGAAAACCAATAGCCCTATTTATTGGCTTTCCATTATGGTTATCTAGTGGTTTAGCATATGCAGGTCGCCTGAAATAAAAGACCTGCTGCTAAGTTCATAGATTACGGCATCCTCTTCTGAGTCGAAGTATAAGCCCCAATACCGGAAATAGTTTTTGTTTTCAGGGTTTCGGGTGATATCATCTGTATATAGTTTATCCTGCTTTAGCAATTCTTCCTCGAATACAGGAATATATATTTCGAATGGTGTTTCATTAAGGCCTCTGGTAAAATGCACATAGTGCTCTGCAATATGGGTCAAAATACCACCAAGATGTTCTTCTATACTATGGGGGTGTATTTTTTTGATAATGATCGCGGTATCTTTCAGGAATAGGGCGAGCTCCTCAACCTCAACAGGGAGATGATTCTTTTTCTGAAGTTTCCAAAGTGCCTGAGCAAAAGGGGAATTCATGGCAGTCCTATTCCCTTTAGAGGGTGATGTTCCCCAGGTACCATTTTGCATATGGTAAAGGATTTCTACCAGCTCTAGCTGGCACTCCATTTCAATAACCAACTTTCGTTCTTCAGAATTTGAGGAACAGTTACGTACCAAGACGTTAGAGAAATAGTCCTTCTCTAATTTCCTCCTGAAATTATGCAGGCCTTTTATGGCCGGATTTTCATCCAGGTGTAGTTTGAGGTTATTTTTAAAGCCATCTTGTGGTAAAGACATCGCCCGAAAAGTGAAATTAAGAAACCGTTACTCAAAATTAGGTTTAATAAACGGTCTTGGATTATAGGAAAACCATAGAATTTTTAAGGTTTCGCTATAAATCGACGAATTATTTTACAGGGATATTATGAACCGGTTATGATCTTGTAATCAACGCTTAAATAAAACCGCGGTTTCTCGACTCTGTAATGAGGGCCTGATCATTCTGTTTTTCCACCCCGAAAAGGGCTTTCAGGTGTCTTTTGCGGTTTTCAATCCCGGGCAGGGACAGGGAAACAAAATTAACCATGTCTTTGGTCCTGGTTCCGATAGATAAATGATAGAGGATCTTTTTATCATTTTCATCGAGTGCCATATCATTGGCCATTCTTTTCCTTATAGCGGCAAGGGCCTTCTGGGTATAATAGGGGGGAGCGTTTAAGACCGTCGTTACCATGGCCTGTAATGATTGCTGATCAATTTCTGTCTTTACCATATAACCTTCAGGGTCCACACTCTGCATTATGCTGTTGATCCGGTAATTATCACTAAAGGATGACATAAATACGATACTGGAGCCAGGAGATTTTTCGCGGGCCCATATACCGAGATCTTCCCCGGTTTTGGCAGGTCCGTCCATGGCAGAAGACAACTGGATGTCTAGCAAAAGGATATCATAGGGGAAAGAATTAAGGGAATCCTCAATTTTCTTTTGGGCTTCCGTAAAAGATTTGGCAGTATCCATTTGTACACTGAAATCTTCAAATTCCGTATCCTCCAGGATAAATTTATATCCCATGGTGGTCATTTCGTGATCATCTACAGCCAGTATCCTGATTATTTTCATGCCTAACTACTTTTAACTTCCTGTAATTGTCCCTCTTCATCCAAAACAAGTGTTCCTTCTGTTTGGATAAGTTTATAAGGCAAAAGTACATTAATACTGGTTCCTTTGCCAATTTTGCTACTTACATTCCAGGTGCCATTGAGTTTTTCCACGCGAGATTTGATGTTTTTATGCCCAATTCCTTTCTTACTCTTTTTATGTTCAAAGCCTTTGCCATTGTCCGTCATGGAGACCTTCAGCATATTGTCCCAGGAATCAAATTGCAGTTTTACCTCAGAGGCATCGGCGTGCTTTACACAGTTTTGCAGGCTTTCCTGTATAATCCTATAAAGGTTTATCTTAATGTCTCCGCTCAGGTTATCCCATTCCATTCCCTCGTCAAAAAGGAACTCAGTTTTGATCCCGGACGATTTTTCGGTATCTCTCAAGAGGTCCTGGATAGAATTGATGAAATTATGGAATTTCTCGTAGGCCGCGTGGTTGAGTTCGTGCGAAATGGTCCGTATCTCTTCCTGGATCTGCTGTAGTTTTTCTATGGCCTGCTGCCGCATTTCCACAGCCCCTTCATCGTTCTTTTTGTTCAGCCCCAGCAATACCATTCGGATCCCATTCATTTCCCCAAGCACCCCGTCATGGAGTTCTTCGGAAATACGTTTTTGCTCGGTGGTTTTCCCTTCCTCCATCTTTTGTTTTTGGGCCAGCATCAGGTTAAAGATCTCCTGGTTAGACTCTTGCTGTTGCTGTTGGAACCTTAATTTTTGTACACGATTTCTTTGCAAAAATATGATCAGGGTTGCCAGGCCTAATAAAAATACCCCTAGAGAGACCCCCAGGATTATTTGCTGTTGTTTTAGCAATACTTCGTTTTCGGCAAGCGCCTCCTCAGTTTCAAATTCTATTCGGTAGAATTTGTCTCTTATTTGACGCTCTTCCCTTATGAGTCGTTCATTTAAATCATAATATTCCCTGGCATAAGACTCCTCAAGGGGATTAAGCCTTTGCAATAATTTTAAACCAGGGTACTGACCAGGATTTTTTTTCTGAAAG
>CBDUAW010000034.1:0-12088 GCA_965365215.1 uncultured Eudoraea sp.
CAAACCACATAATCATAGCCACTGGAAATTGCCATATTCGATGCGTTTTTCTGAAAATCATCTAGGTGCTTTTCCGTGGTTTTTTTCCTTTTGGCCGACGAATATTTTCCCCGATCAAAAACTCCTAAAAACCAATTTACCGCCCCATTTAGAAAGAAAAGCGCATTGTAGCCATAGCTGCCAAGCCTGGTTAACCATCTTGTATAAGGAATAGTATTATCCAAAACATCCCCATGTAGAAACCATGCTTTACGGCCATGTAGTTCCAAAACCAAATTTCTACAAACTCTAAAATTTTCGAAGGCAGCTCCCCAGGTTTCGCGCAGCCCTGCATCGCGGTTTGCTGTGATAAGGATAACTTCGGTGCCATTGGAGGCCATTTTTTTAATCTTTCTCAGGACCTTGGAATGTGAAGGCGGGAAACAGTGCTTCTCAAAATGACAGATGTCGACAATATCCCCGTTTAGTATGAGTTTATCTGGTTTTATACTACTCAGATAGGCAATTAACTCATCTACATGGCATTCATTGGATCCTAAATGCACATCCGAAATAACGGCAATGTCAACCTTTCTCTTTCTCAAGGATTTAAATTATGTATTGCAATAAAAATAAACCTATGTGAATATTCCATGAAGAAAATAAGATGAACTTTATTTCAACTGTGGGTTAAGTTTTGTTTAAGGGGATCACCTTACTGTTAACTGAATATTAAGGCCACTGGCTTTTTTGGTAAGTGCCTTTTAAACTTTACCTTTGGCTCGGTCCCTGATACAGAGGTTCTTTACGTCTGTTGAAGCTATTTAAAACTTTTTTTAATGGGAAATTCATTTGGCAAACTGTTTAAACTGACCACCTTCGGGGAGTCTCATGGGAAGGCTATTGGGGGTATTCTGGAAGGTTGTCCGGCGGGTTTGGAACTCAATTTAGAAAGTATCCAGGCCGATCTTGATAAAAGAAAACCCGGGCAATCGGCCATAGTTACCCAACGAAAGGAAGCGGACCAGGTGGAATTTTACTCAGGAATATTTGAAGGCAAGACCACCGGGACCCCAATTGGATTTGCCATTCACAACACCAATCAAAAATCAAAAGACTACGGCCACATCAAGGACTCCTATCGTCCCTCTCATGCAGATTATGTATATGACAAAAAGTATGGGTTTCGGGATTACCGTGGAGGTGGAAGAAGTTCTGCAAGGGAAACAGCCTGCAGGGTGGTTGGAGGAGCAATTGCCAAACAAATGCTTTCTTCTGTAAAATTCCACACCTATGTTTCTCAGGTTGGAAGCATGCAGCTCAAGAAACCTTATTCGAAACTCAATTTTGAATTGATAGAGGCTAATCCTGTCCGATGTCCTGATCCGGAAATGGCAAAGGAGATGGAAGCCTATATAAAATCGGTTCGTAAGGAAGGTGATACCATAGGTGGCGTTGTAAGCTGTGTTATTAAGAATGTACCAATAGGTCTTGGGGAACCGGTTTTCGATAAATTACATGCGGAATTGGGCAAGGCAATGTTATCTATAAATGCCGTTAAAGGATTTGAATATGGTTCCGGCTTTGCAGGGGTTGCCATGAAGGGGAGCGAACACAATGATCAATTTCGTCCGGATGGTACAACCACTACCAACTTCAGTGGGGGTATACAGGGGGGCATTAGCAATGGGATGGACATTTATTTCAATGTTGCCTTTAAACCTGTGGCCACCCTCATTCAGGCTTATGAAACCATAGATATAGAAGGAAATAAGGTACAGGCCAAAGGGAAAGGTAGGCACGATCCATGCGTGGTGCCACGGGCAGTGCCTATTGTGGAGGCCATGGCTGCCTTGGTCCTGGCAGATTTCTTCCTGCTCGATAAGACCGTAAGGTTAGGCTAATTCTTTTTATGGGAATTGCGGTCAATATGTTATCTTAACCAGCTAAACAACTACAAACTTAAATTTATGAAGAAACTAGAGCTTCATTGGCAAATCCTCATTGGGATGGTCCTTGGCCTGCTATTTGGATTTGGAATGACCTATGTTAGCGGGGGGAGAGATATTGTCCAGGACTGGATAAACCCATTTGGGACTATCTTCGTAAAACTTTTAAAACTCATCGCTATTCCCTTGATTCTAGCTTCTTTGGTAAAAGGAATTTCGGATCTCAAGGATATTTCAAAATTTCGAAGGATAGGTTTAAGGACCATCATTATTTATGTTTGTACAACAGTTGTGGCGATTACCATTGGCCTGGTACTTGTAAATATAACGCAGCCAGGAGATGGTATTTCGGACGATACCATAGCGCGATTGACCGAGACCTATGCGCAAGATTCCGGGGTGGTATCTAAAATTGAAGAAGCCTCCAAACAAAGGGAACGACCTCTGGGATTTTTAGAGGATATGGTACCCGATAATGCCTTTGGGGCTATGAGCGACAATAGTTTAATGTTGCAGGTAATATTTTTTACCATCTTTTTGGGAATCTCCATGCTTTTGATAGGCGAGGAAAGGGCAAAACCCTTAAAGAACTTCTTTGATGCCTTGAATGATGTGGTCCTGAAAATGGTAGATTTAATAATGTTAACGGCTCCTTTTGCTGTTTTTGCCCTATTAGCGAACGTGGTAGCCTCCTCAGGTGATCCGGATTTACTTTTGGCACTATTGAAATATGCCGGGGTTGTGGTTTTGGGCCTGTTCTTGATGATTGTCTTCTATTCCATTGTGGTGGCTACATACACCAAGAAGAATGCTTTCTGGTTTTTGAAAGAAATTAGTCCGGCGCAATTATTGGCCTTTTCAACCAGTTCCAGTGCAGCTACACTTCCTGTTACCATGGAGCGGGTAGAGGAACATATTGGGGTAGATAAGGAAGTGTCCAGTTTTGTATTGCCGGTAGGAGCTACTATCAATATGGATGGCACCAGTCTGTATCAGGGGGTTGCAGCTGTATTTATTGCACAGGCCCTAGCTTTTGATCTTACCTTAGGCGATCAGTTGGTCATTGTTATGACAGCTCTTTTGGCCTCAATTGGATCTGCAGCCGTACCTGGAGCGGGAATGGTAATGCTGGTTATTGTTCTGGAGTCCATTGGCTTTCCTTCCGATAAGCTTGCCATTGGTTTGGCATTGATTTTTGCTGTAGACAGGCCTTTAGATATGTGCAGGACTATTATCAATGTTACCGGCGATGCTACGGTGTCTATGGTTGTTGCCAAATCTGTAGGAAAACTAGGGGAGCCCCGTGTACAGGAATGGGATGATCACTATGAAGAAGTTAAGTAACTTATAAATCAAGAGACATGAATATTTGTTTTTTAATGTATCCCTGGGAGGAGATAGACCCGGAAAACGATACCAGTTTGGCATTGATTCATGAATGTGTAAAAAGAAATCACGGCGTGGCCTTGTGCACACCTGCGAACCTGACTATCAGGAACAGCGTTACCAACGCTTTTTGTACGGTGGTTAATCGTATGGAAAAGGTACCTGCGAGCTTAAAAAGCTTTTACAAACAAGCCAAAATACGTGAAGAAATGCTGCCATTAGCAGGTTTTGATGTGATCTTTATGAGGGCTAATCCGCCGCTGGACCCTATTATGTTGAATTTTCTGGATTCAGTAAAGGATGATGTCTTCATTATTAATTCTCTGCAGGGCATGAGGGAAGCTAATAATAAGTTGTATACTGCTGCCTTTGGGGATAGTCACAATAATATTATCCCGGCAACCCATGTCTCAAAGAACAAAGATTACCTCGTACAACAAATTAAGGAGTCTAAATCTGATAAGATGATATTAAAACCATTAAATGGTTTTGGAGGTTCCGGAGTTATCCTGATTGAGAAGTCGGCCATGTCCAACATTAAATCACTGCTGGATTTTTATATTACAAGTTCGGATGGCACTTCCAATTATGTGATATTACAGGATTATATTGAGGGTGCTGAACAGGGAGATGTTCGTATTTTGATATTAAATGGTGAACCTATAGGAGCTATGCGGCGCATTCCCGGTTCTGATGACCACAGGTCTAATGTTTCAGCCGGAGGATCAGTAGCTAAGCATACACTTACCAAGCAAGAGAAGGCACTTTGCAAACAAATAGGCCCAAAATTGGTAAAAGACGGGCTTTATTTTGTAGGAATAGATGTCATCGGAGGCAAGCTGGTGGAAGTAAATGTAATGTCGCCCGGGGGAATTACCTATATGAACAAGGTTTACAAAACGAAAATCCAGTCCAAGGTTATAGACTTTGTGGAAAGCAAGGTTTTAGATAAGTTACAAGCCTTTGACCGAAGGTCGAGGTTGCGAAGCGAAGTGGAAAATGCGTAAACTTTCTGTTTCAGAAATCGTAAGTCTAATTGCCTCGGAAACACCCTTTGAGGCGGTAGCAGAAGACTACTCCTTTACTCTGAAGGTGTCTGAATACGTTCCCTACCTATGTGGCGCTGTGCACGACGGCCATCAATTCCGTAAATCGCTCTGGGAAAATTGCCTGCATACGGAATACGAACGCTGGTATGAAGAAGACCCCTGTACAAAGGTAATGGTACAAACCCATCCAATTGTTATTGCAGGCTGTGACAGCCGATTTGAGTACGACCTGAACAGACCGCCAGACGGAGCGATCTACTCAGATGCCTGGGGTAAGCAATTATGGCGGACAGCACTTTCTAAAGAAGAATACGACCACAGCATGCATAAACACACCGCTTTCTATGAAGTGGTACATGCGCTGGTGGAAAAACTGGAATCCAAATTTAAAAGGCTCATCGTTTTTGACATGCATAGTTATAATTGGAAAAGATGGGAGCGGGAAGTACCTACATGGAACCTGGGAACAGCTAATATTGACAATCATAGGTTTGGGGAACAGGTAGAGGCCTGGAGGCTTAAATTAAGCCAAATGGAGTTCCCGGGAGCGATAAAATCTACTGCCAGGATCAATGATACCTTTCAAGGGAATGGCTTTTTTCTAAAATATATTACCACCACCTTTAAAAATACCCTTGTTCTGGCAACTGAAATTGCCAAGGTGTACTGTGATGAGTATACAGGTATAATTTACCCGGAAGTAGTTTCGGCAGTGGAAAAACAATTAAAAGAATTGATACCTTTGCAGGTTAAAGAGTTTCAGGACGCAGCCTTATGATTGGAGAGAAAACATCCCATATACTTCAGAAACAATACCCTTCACTATTTGAAATTGACAGCAATGTAGATCGCCTGGTGAGGCGTATTGAACTGCTGAGTTATGTAAACCCTATCAATACCGAAAAGGAGAAACATCGCTTTTTTGCCTCCAAATACACTGTTGAGCCAGTCTTTAAATATCCCAAATTAAAATTTGATCCCTATAAGCTACATCGTTTATTCTTCGCAGAACACCTGGAACGGATTGAGGATGAAAGATTACAGGAACTCTATAAAGAAGTGCTTTATCATTACGCCAATATGGTACAGTGCATTGAGACCATTGGCAAAGGAAAGGAGTTTTACTACAATTCACTTAGGGTTTATGGTACTCCTACCGAAAAGGATGTTCAGAATGCAAAGTTTATACTGCATTATGAAGATGAGCCCATAAGCGGGGATATGGAGAAGATCTTCACGGCAGAAGAAGCCAAGGCCTATTTTGTCAATTTCGCCCAGCAATACGATTTTCCTTTAAATATTCGATTTTCCACCCATATTGCCGCAGATGCCATGGTCAGTAATGCCACGAGATCATTGTTGATAAAGAGGAATTCACTTTTCAGTAAGAATCAGCTATTAACCTTGGCAAATCATGAAATAGGAGTACATCTTGTGACGACCTTCAATGGCCTGTTACAGCCGTTGAAAATCTTTTCACATGGATTTCCAAAAAACGTGGAGACGCAGGAAGGCCTTGCTGTTTTTAGTGAATACATGAGCGGGGCACTCACGTTGAAACGACTTAAAGAATTGGCATACAGAGTCTTAGCTTCTGATAGTTTAATTAAAGGTTATAGCTTTGCGGATACCTTTGATCTTATTCATAACCAGTATAAATTGAACCGAAATGAGGCCTTCGCAATTACCTTGAGGGCGCATCGGGGAGGAGGTTTTACTAAAGACCGACTATACCTCAGTGGTTTAAAGAAGATATACCAGAAATATAAGCAGGGGGAGTCAATGGATGCCTTGCTAACCGGAAAGGTTGCGCTTGAATATACGGATATGGTGGCCTATTTGCGATCGCTGGGCTTAGCAAACGAGATTACCCACCACAATAGCGCCTTTGAAAAAAAGGCTGTTGAAAATACTACACTAGACTTTATTCTCAATCACTTGAAGTAGCCTAATTCAGAAATTTTTCCTGTAGTTCGGGAGTAGGAATCATACATTTGTCCTTGCGTCCAAACCATCGGTATCGATTTTTAGCAATACGGTCGTAAACCCAATTACTGATCACTGGCGGAACCCATTCAAATATGCTTAGCAGCTGCCAAAACCCGCCAAAGCTCCTGCCTATTTTTAGTGCTGCTTCCGCTTTGACATAATACGCTTTTCCCGGTTCTATCAGGATTATGGAATCTATCTTTTCCGTATCAATTTGCCGCTCCCGGGTAAGTGCCCTTGCTGTTTCACTTTGTAAGGGTGCAAATTGATATTGGTTTTGTTTATCGCGCTTAATTACAAACCGAATAGCGCTATTGCAGAGATTGCAGACGCCGTCAAATAATATGATTTTATTTTTCTCTTTCACATTGCAAAGATACTGAAGGTCCAAAGGAATATACAGACTTTATAGAGCATTTAAGAAACTGGTCAGATCCATTTCTTTTGCCAGGCCCAGTTTCTTTTTCAAACGGTATTTGGACTTTAAAATACTATCGGGTAACACATTCAATGTAGCCGCTATTTCTTTTGTGGTAAGATTCATGCGAAGAAATGCTGCCAATCGTATCTCTTTTTCAGAAATATCTGAATATAAGGTCTTTAGTTTTTGGTCAAAATCATTATGCACTTCGGAGAAATAGGTTTTGAACACTTCCCAATCTTTATCAGAAGCATTCTCTTTTTTCAAAAGCATCACAATCCGACGAAATTCGGTCTTAAATTTATCCGGCGAATTCTTTATGTTCTCCAAATTATCCATCAACTCTTGAATAAAGGTGTTTTTCTGTACAAGATGCAAAGTCTGACTTGCGAGCTCCTTTGATTTATATTCAATTTCTTTTTTATAAAGCTCTTCCTGTTTTTCACGCGCAAGTCGATTCCTCTTTATTCGTTGTTTAAAACCAAAGACCAATAGCCCAGACAGGGCCAGTGTGGAAACAAGACCACCTGCATAAAGTCCTTTGGTAAGTCTGTCTACCTTAACTTTTTCATTTAAGGTATTAATCTCCTCTTTTTGCAGGTTTAATGCTGCTTCCTTCTTTTCAGTTTCATAAATTATTCTCAGTTCTTCAATCTTATTGACTTTCTCACTGTCAATTATAGAATCACTGAGTTTCTTGTGTGATTTGAAATCCAATAATGCATTCGGGAAGAGATTTAACTTTTGTAAAGCCTCACTTCTCTTTTTATAACCGTCTCGTAAAATGCTATTGTTTCCGGAATTTTGAGCGTATTCAATTACTTCATCCAGAATGTCAATAGCCTTATTGTACTGCCCTAATTGGGTGTATGACTCGGCAAGTTCCAATTTGGAAATGATCGCTCGTCTTTTGGAGCCTATATTTTCAGCCATTATAATACTTTCCTCAAGTCTTTTTATGGCTTGAGTATGATTTTCTTCAATATTTAATATTGTACCAAGCTCAGCTAAAGCAGAGGCTTCAATAGAAGGAACATTCGCTTTTTGGGCTTTTGTTGCGCCCTCCTGAAACAGTTTTTTGGCTTCAACATAATTGCCTTGAGCAAGGCGCGATTTCCCTAAATCGATTAATGCAACTGCCTGATAGTGCGTATCGTCCTGATTGATGTAGATCTCTAATGCATCTTGATTGTATTCAATGGCTTTTTGAAAATTACCCAGATTTTGTTCAATTGCCGCCAGGTGATTTTTTGCATCCGCAATTCTGACATCTTTATTTATGGGAGTGCTTACCACCGGGAGGATCTTTAAACTCTCTAATACATTTTCCAGTGCTAATTGGTAATAACCTCGATTTTCATTTATTCTTCCTTTAAAATCGAGCGAATAGGCAATTCCAACCGAATCTTTGTGTTTGATGTTATATTCCAGGTTTTTGTCATTAATCTCATCAGCCGTATCTAAATTACCCATTTCAAACTCCAGTAAGGCCAAACCGTGGTATGCCTGTGACACAAAAATGGAATTGTTGTAATCTTTGGCAAACCTTAAGGCTTCGTTGTAATGATATCGCGCTGAATCTACATTATTTACATTATTATTCAGGATCCCCAATTGATAGTTGGCCATTGACTTTCCACCGTTAAAGTCTATTCTCTTTGAAATCTCTAGCTGCTCTCTGGCATATTTTTTAGCGAGTTCAGGATTTCTATACATATAATAATTAATTATTTTGTTATTGGTAATGACCTTCAGAGAATCTTCCTGTTGCTTATTGTAGACGTTTAAGAGGCTATCAATATTGAAATTGAGTTGCCCAAAAGCGTTTTGGGAGATTAATACCAAAATCAACAAAATCATAATACTTGATCTGTTCATGTAAATGTGTTTTGAAATCGTTTTCAATTTAATCATAAATATATATAAGGCGTAGGAGCTGAAAGGGATACAAATCCTGCTTGTCCATGGCAAGTCCATGTCTTATGAAATCATAAACAACGCTTTGTTATAATATAAACCACTGATAAACAATATTTTGGACTTTTTTTTAAACCTTCTTTCCTCGAGCTATGTCCATATTGATCTAGGCGAATATATATACATTCTGTCCATACTTTGTCCATGCTGTTTTTTAGGTAACGCTGTTGAAGCCCGCTAGTTTTGACTCGTTGAATCTAAAAAACTTAGAATTATGAAAACCAAGAATGTTAGACTAAAAATCTTTTATCTTTTGATTCTGTGTCTTGCAATAGTGTCTTTTGAGGCCTGTAGCAAGGATGATCCAGAACCGGATCCTATTGTAGGTCAGGATCCAGATGATCTTGATGGCGAATTAACTTTTGCCAAGGTGTTGTCGCGAGGAGGGGATTTTGAAGCGTATCCCGAGTCCAGATCAACAGACACACTGGAAGTAGGGGAGACCTATAATGAAGAGTACGATGAAGAAGTAAATGGCGAAGTAGTTAATCAGCGCTATATCTGTACTACGTCTAAGGTAAGTGTGTTGGATGGCAATGGACAATTTCCACTTTTTAATCCAAACGCAGAAGTAATTTATCCGGCTAACCTTTTACAAGGCAAGACCCTGTCAAATGCAACGCCTTCCTTGATCCCGGTAAAAAGGGCCGGAGGAACTATTTCTTATAATTTAAACAACGGAAACCTCCAATCTTCCTTTACTGTTGATCAGGTGGACAAGGCGAGCATACAAAATGCAATGAACAACATCATTGCAAATTCCCCGGATTTGGTTCCTGCCAATTTTTCTCTTGATATCATAGAGGTACATTCAGAATCCCAATTGGCAATTGAAATGGGAATTGACGTAGAAAGTTTTAAAACAAAAGTCTCTGCAGACATGTCTTTCAGTTCTCAAAAGTCATATAATCGATTTTTGGTTAAACTAAGCCAGGAGTATTATACCATGAGTTTTAATATTCCAACATCTAAAGAGGATTTATTCGCTGCTAGCGTAACTCCTGAAGATCTGAGCAACTATGTGCAGGAAGATAACCCAGCTACTTTTATATCCTCAGTAACCTATGGCCGTATTTTTTATATGCTTATTGAATCTACATCTTCCAGGCAGGATATGTCTGCTAAGCTCAGTGCCTCTTACGGGGCCTTTAAAAATAAAGTTGAAGGAAGTGTAGAGGTAGATGCCTTCTCTTCTCTTGATGAGGTCAAAATAAAGGTTATCGCTTACGGTGGAGACGCAAAAGGTGCCTTCCAACTTGCTGGTGAATCCAATATTAGTGCTATTGCAGATCAATTGGCGCAAAGTACGGATATAAGAGCCGGGCTTCCACTTTCCTATGTGGTTAGGAGCGTAGAGAGACCAGATGTTGTGGTAGGAACTAAACTTGCCACAGAATATGATGCGGTATCATGCGAACTGAGGGGTACTTTGCCTCCTTTGGGATATAGCAAGCTAGTTGGTGTATTTGAGGATGGCATAGGTGCCGCTACTGCAGTAGCAGGTTCGAATTCAATTTTGTTCAATGGTGCCGGAACAGAGTATATCTGGTTTAATGGTAACACCGGAAATATATCTCAGAAGTTTTCAATAAAGGACCCTAATGCTCCCTTAGGTGTAATAAGTTATGATGCTGTAGGTGCTGCTGTATTATACATTCCGGGAGAAATCTGGATCTATGATGAAAACAGTCTGGAATTTAGGATTCTAAAGTTTGATCCAAGCCCCTATGCGGGGAATAATAATTCGATTCCAAATAAATATATAGGCACAAAATATTTTGGCCCTTTTAATACGAATGAAATTCACAATGCAAACCTTGGTTCGGGAGAAAGTTTCCCATTTGCCAGTGTAGGCTTTGGGGCTGCAGCCTATTTAGGGTACACCCAGAATACTGAAATCGACCAAACTTTAACTGCCATAACAGTACATGTGATTACCAAATACAGGCATATTTACATACAAAAAGATCAGGGTAACTATTATGCCTATGAAGATTATATAGTAGACCGCTGGACCAGGGATCCACTAATTGGTGAGACAACCACAGGAACCACTGTTACCAGGAAATGGACTGAAAAAAGAGACCTATATGAGGTTGCCAATAGTACGTTTGCCCTGGACGTTGTGGGGGCTGCATGTAAAGTAACACTGGGGAATGGAGATTTAAAATTACTTTATTTCAGCGATGATGGATTGGAATTCTTTATTCGTAATGATCTTTATGGTGAAGCAGACGGGCCTTATGTCCTGGATTAAATAAATTTTTTAAAAGCAGTCGGCCGCTCAGGTTGGATTCAACAACTTGATGCCGGCTGTTATTTTCTATTTTTCCCTTCTCGGATGTTGCAGTGATTTTCTATAAATTGATGCTGCGGGGAGGTGGCTATAGCCCCCGGTAAGAGAAAAAGGTTGAGTGATTTGTGGTATCCCATTTACTGCCATAGTAAAAAAACAACACTAGACCCACGCATACAAGGGCTTGAAAGCTATTTCTTCTTACCCTCTACCAATTCTAACTGCTCTACACTTACCGTTGTTGTGAACATACCGTAGTTTACAATGGCCTTGTTTTTTTCAAGATTATCTATAGTACCTACGGCTTTCCCATCAAACAACCGGACCCTGTCGCCAATTTTAAAATCTGGTCTGGGTTTCTTTTTTTCCTGTACCGCAGCTTTCTTTTGAGCTGCCTTCTTTTTCTGGCGGATTACCTTTACCTCTTCCTGAACCTCTTGTGCTACCTGTTTCTTTTTAACCCGTTCAGCTTTGGCCTCCTTAGCACTTTTCTTTTTCCGCTTGCTGTTTTCAGTTTCCACAATCCTGAGCAATTCGGAAACCAAAGGCCTTTTCTTATTGTCGTGAAAATATCTTTCAGCCGCAGTATTCACCTTATTCCCTAAATAAATCATCCTCTGATTGTGATCGTAAAGCTCTTGATAATTCTCAAGTTTGGACTTCATTTTAGTGTTTAAAGCCTCCAGCTTCCTGGCCTCATCTCTGGCTTTAGTTTCCTCCTCCTGAAGCCTGTTACCTGTCCTTGCCATTTTGCTCCGTTCTTTTTGCATTTTGGCAATAGTAGCATCAAACCTGACCTTCCCGCGTGATACTTTTTTCTTGGCACGATTAATTAAACTGTAAGGAATGCCATTTTTCTGTGCCACTTCAAAAGTAAAAGAACTCCCAGGCTGCCCCATTTCTAACTGAAAAGTTGGTTGAAGGGTTTTAGAATCAAAAAGCATATTGGCATTAGTAGCATGGGGCAGTTCATTGGCCAAAGCCTTAAGGTTCGCATAATGTGTAGTGATTACCCCAAAGGCCTTTCTTTCATAAAAAACTT
>CBDUAW010000035.1:0-11959 GCA_965365215.1 uncultured Eudoraea sp.
AGGAAGACAAAGCTATAGAAATGGTCCTGCAAATGGAACGCCAGATTAATTAACCCAAAGAACCTTAACCATAACGAAGTGGTTTGTTTTACTACTATCATTATTACCCTTATCATTATTCAGCCAGAAGACTGTTCATAAGATAGAAGCAACCCTTGCCAATGTGATTTAGAGGGCTAAGGAAATTTTGCTCTATTCTATATAAGTGGAGGCTACACCGGCAATAACTGCTGGGAAATTATGAACAATGTGCTTGCCCTGGTAATAGGTGCCGGTATTTATCCCAACAGAAATGGTATTCCCTACTCTCAAAATAATGCTCCCGATGAGGAAATT
The DNA here is from genome assembly GCA_965365215.1 of uncultured Eudoraea sp. Lineage (GTDB taxonomy): Bacteria > Bacteroidota > Bacteroidia > Flavobacteriales > Flavobacteriaceae > Lentiprolixibacter. The sequence continues at coordinate 337 of CBDUAW010000035.1, forward strand.
ACTTTTTTGGTATTGAGCCAGATAGTATTAAAGACACTGCTATTCTAGAAGCAACCACCTGGCTATGGGATAAAAAATAAAAGCTATTTTTTTCTAAAAAACGCCTCCGCATAATTTTGGGTACTCAGGTACTCGTCTTTCAACTCCTGTAAATTTGCAACTACCCTTTCTCGATAAAGATGGTGTGGAGAAAGGCAATCCCTGAATTCCGCATCCCTGACGGTTATGAGAATGTACCAATGAGATTTTCTGGAAGAATAACTACTTTCCAAAATGGGATCTACGCCCTCAGAATCCAGAATACCGTCAATTATCACCGGAATCAAATTTCCAACCTCCGTGGTCTTCTCCCTTTCGTGAAAGGACATAAAAAATAAGTGATCATCAACAAGGATGGGAACATTGGTTTCAACCTCTTCGAACTGCAAATTGAATTTAGCATTGATAAAGTGATAAAATTCATCGGCATTCTTATAATCTTCAAACACAAAAGCGTATTCCCTTGCCAGATCTCGTTTAAATCTCTTCGCCACTACAATTCTGTAATCTTCAATTTTTGGCGCAATTTTTATAGGGATGCAGGACGATAAAATAAGCAGGAAAGAAAGAAGTAAAGTCTTTTTCATATAGTTTGGTTTTACAACCTGTATCAATAATTATACCACCCCACGATAAAGTTTAGAAAAATCCGATCTCAAGCCTATATGCTTCTCCCAAAGGAAAAATCCGGATCGACTTAGCAATATTTTTTGTAATTAGAGTATCTTGCTAAGGTCATTTATTAGATGTCCATGACGTTATTCGATTCCGCTTCAAGTACCGCAGAACTACAAGATTTTTTACTTCAAAAAGGCTGGCTAAGCTTAACAGAAACAATTAAAAGTATTGGAACTGCAGGAAAAGGAAACATGAATGTTGTGCTTCGCGTTCATACGGATCAACGTAGCTTTATATTAAAACAGTCGCGCCCTTACGTTCAGAAATACCCGGATATCCCTGCTCCGTTAGATCGTATTGACGTAGAATTCCAATTTTATAAATATGTCTCCCGCCCTGAAATTAGCGAACATCTTCCACGGATACTTCAGTACGATCCTTCTGAATACCTCATACAAATGGAAGACCTTGGTCATGGGGAGGACCTTAGCTATCTCTATCAAAAGAAAGTACCGGAAAAAGGCTTATTGCAGAAATTGATCAACATTCTGGAAGTGATCCACCAAACGGAAGCTCCTGCCAATTATCCATTGAATATGAAGTTGAGAGAACTTAACCACCAACATATTTTTGTATTGCCTTTTATGCCTGAAAATGGTTTTTCTTTAGACACAATACAAGAGGGATTACAGTCATTATCAAACCCCTATAAGGAAGACAAAACCTTGCAAAAAATTGTGACTGAAGTAGGCTCTTTATACCTCCAAAAAGGAAATACCCTGATCCATGGAGATTACTATCCCGGAAGCTGGATGAAGACTTTTGACGAGCTCTTTGTGCTCGATCCTGAATTTAGTTTCCTCGGGTTTTCGGAGTTTGATCTGGGTGTACTCTCCGCACATTTTATTATGGCTACGGGAGATGCAAGCTTTCTGGATGAGGTTACAAATTCTTATGGGCTCTCTGCTGACCGTAAACTAATTTCAAAGGTAGCAGGGATAGAAATCATAAGAAGACTCATTGGCCTGGCACAACTCCCCTTAGAACGGACTTTGGCAGAAAAGGACTATCTTTTACGAACAGCCCATAAGATGATTTTAAAATGATTAGAGGTTTACACTCCCTGGGATTTATAGTGGTACTACTCTGCCTGTCTTGCCAGGAACAGCAAAAGGGGTTTAACATTCCCTCTCCGACAAAACAGGTGTTTGTTGAAGACAGTTTATCCCTATCCGCTGATGATTACTATGACAAGGTTTTAGGTGCCTTGGTGGGTTCGGCAATAGGCGATGCCATGGGAGCCTCCACTGAAATGTGGCATAGAAAAGATATCCAAAGGAAATACGGTTATCTAACGGGGCTCAGCCCGGCCACCAGAAGCCAGTCGCCCGAAGGCACCTGGGAACACAATCTGCAGGCTGGGGCTACTACAGACGATACTCGGTGGAAATATCTTATGGCCGATTATTTTAACAAAAACCAAGGTAATCTCAGTGGAGATCTTTTTGCGGATCACCTGGTTTCGTATTATCAGAACCTTACTGAAGACCTGTCCGGGAAAGCGGTTAAAAATAATCCTGACCTGCTCGATATTCAAATGGAAAAAGTAGACTGGGTTAAGGAATGGGCCCGGGTGGCACTGGCATACAAAGAGGGAACTGAAGCCTATTTAAAAGCTCAAAACAGATTCTATGGAGGAGAGATGTCTTGTGCGGGGATGTTATACTCTCCAATGTTTGGCCTCGTTGCCAATACCCCTGTAGAGGCCTACCAGATGGGGTATGCACATAGTCTGTTCGATCTTGGATATGCCAAAGACATCTCAAGTCTGGTCTCTGCTATGACGCATATGGCACTTCGCACCGCTACAACGGATTCTATTTTAGATGTTGCCGTATTTGTAGATCCGCTGCGCTATCAGGATAGCAGATTGGTGGGGCGTATTCCCTACAATATTGCGGAAGCTGCCCAGAAGATGGTACTGCTCTCGTATGAAGTAAAGCCCCCCTTGAATCCACAACTGGCAGATTCCCTGACCTTTGAAATCCCCGAAGGATTTCAGGGAGACCTTAAAGAATGGCTACAACAAGATTATCTGTACCGCTACCTCGAAGAACATGAGCGGGAAATTGCCTTTCATGCCGGAGAAATCTGGGAAATATTGGTGACCGGCCTGGCATTTGGTCAGGGAGATTTTGAAAAAACCATTCAATTTATCGTAAACTACGGCAGGGATAATGATACCGTAGCCGCTGTAGCCGGGATGATCCTGGGCGCCCAAAACGGCTTCTCCAATTTACCTCAGGATATGGCCCTGGAGGTACTGCGGGTAAACCGGGACGAATTGGGGATAGATCTGGAAGCTGTGGCTAAAGAGTTAAGTTACCCCTCTAATTAATTGTAACTAATGGGCAAGGGATTTATTCATCAGGACTTTCTGTTGCAAAATGAGTTTGCACGGGTCCTCTATCACCATTATGCCAAAGAACTCCCTATTATAGATTATCACAATCATTTGAGTCCCCGGCTGGTTTCGGAAAACCATCAGTTTCAGAATATTTCTGAGGCCTGGTTGTACGGAGATCATTATAAATGGCGTGCAATGCGCACCCTGGGAATAGACGAGCAATTTATTACGGGAAAGGCATCAGACCTCGAGAAATTTCAAAAATGGGCGCTTACCGTACCCTATACACTTAGAAACCCATTATACCATTGGACACATCTTGAACTGAAGCGTTATTTTGACATTGATTCTCTCTTAGGGCCCGATAATGCAACTGATGTGTACCAATATACCTCATCTCTGCTGCAACAAGGAGATTATCATGTTCAGGGATTATTGAAGCGTATGGGAACTGAATTGATCTGTACCACAGACGATCCTGTTGATTCTTTGGAATACCATCAACAATTTGCCGAAAATAATGAGGCCCTAACCATGCTTCCTGCATTCAGGCCAGATAAGGCGTACACCATAGAGGATCCCGAAATATACGTACGGTATCTGGAGAAGCTTAGCTCGGCCTCTGATCTTGAGATTAACACCTTTCCAGATCTATTGGAAGCTTTGGAAAAGAGGGTATCCTATTTCCATAATATGGGTTGTAGGCTGGCAGATCATGGTTTGGAATCCTTGCCCTATCCTAAGGATAATACCATTGATCCTGAAAACACCTTTAAACAAATCAAAGTAGGTAACAGTGTTTCCATGGAAGCAATTACCTCGTTTAGGTACCACGTAGTGTTGTTTCTATGCCAGACTTATCATAAAAAGGGCTGGGTACAACAGTTCCATCTAGGGGCCTTGAGAAATACTAATTTAAGGCGACTTTCAGAATTTGGACCTGATACCGGATATGACTCTATAGGAGATTTCCAGCAGGCCACATCCCTATCCCGATTCCTGAATGAATTGGAGAAGACAGATCAACTTACCAAAACCATCCTCTACAACCTTAATCCTGCAGACAATGAACTCATGGCCACTATGGCCGGTAATTTTAACGCAACTGGGATAAAGGGAAAGGTACAATTCGGTTCTGCCTGGTGGTTTCTTGATCAGCAAGATGGTATTGAAAAGCAATTAAATAGCCTTTCAAACATGAGCTTGTTGAGTTGCTTTATTGGGATGCTTACAGATTCCAGAAGTTTCCTATCCTTTCCCAGACATGAATATTTCAGAAGGGTTCTTTGTAATATGCTGGGGAATGATGTGCAAAAGGGACTTCTTCCAAATGATGAAAAGTGGCTTGGGAAAATAGTCCGGGATATTTGTTACTACAACGCCAAGGAATACTTTCCTTTTTAATTCCCGTCAGTTCTAAAATCCAAATACCCCAGGCAGCCATAAACTGAGGGAAGGCACATAGGTGATAAGGAATAGCACAAGGAGCATTACCACAAATAACGGTATCAATGGTCTCAGAACCTTTTGAATACTCAGGCCTGCTACACTACAGCCAACAAAGAGGGTAGAACCTACCGGCGGTGTACATATACCGATACATAAATTCATGATCATGATAATCCCGAAGTGTACCGGATCGTACCCAAGGTCCAGTACAATAGGTAAAAAGATCGGGGTGAAGATTAATACTGCCGGGGTCATATCCATAAAAACCCCGATAAACAATAAGATGAGGTTTATGATGATCAGGATTACTATGGGATCATTACTGAATCCCAACAAAGCATCAGTAATTCCCTGAGGAAGATGTTCATAGCTCATCACCCAGGACATGGCAATGGAAGTAGCCACCAACAACAACACTATGCAAGAGGTCTTAATGGTATCAAGAAGCAGGGGTGAAACATCTTTGACAGTAAGTTCATTGTAAGCAAATGCCAGGAGAAAGGTGTATACTACTGCTACTGCAGAGGCTTCTGTGGCTGTGAAAACTCCGGCTACAATTCCGCCAATAACCAATACCAGTAGAAGTAGGCTCGGCAAGGCCTTAAAGAATCTTTTGATCAAAACCGTGAATCCCACAAATTTTTCAGTAGGGTATTTCTTCCGAACCGAATAAACTGCGGCAGCGAGCATCAAAGCCAGCCCCATGATAATACCAGGGATATAGCCGGCCAGGAAAAGAGCGGCAATGGAAACGCCTCCACTGGCCAAAGAATAGATAATCAGGATATTACTAGGTGGAATTATAAGCCCTGTGGTAGCAGAGGTAATATTCACGGCAGCACTAAAAGGTTTGCTATAGCCTTCCTGCTCCATCTGCGGTGTCATAAAACCTCCAATAGCGGAGGCAGCCGCCACTGCAGAACCCGAAATGGCACCAAACAACATACAGGCAATAATATTTACAAAAGCCAAACCTCCGGGCAGGGGCCCAACAAATGCTTTTGCAAAATCTATTAGTCGCACGGCAATACCCCCCTTATTCATAATCTGTCCTGCCAGAATAAAGAAAGGTATAGCTAACAGGGTGAAGCTATCCAGGGATGTGGCCATTCGCTGCGCCAGGGTAGTAACCGAGGGCAAAAATGGCATGGCCGATAAGAGCGTGAGCAAAGCAGCAAGTCCAATGGCATAGGCCACGGGAACCCGCATTGCGAGGAATAGTAAAAAACTAATCACCAGAACATAGATCTCCAGATACTCCATTCCTTATTGTTCCTTAGAATTTCTGTTTGCGAAAAAATAATCCAGGCTGTAATATACTATTAGGATCCCGCTTATTGGTAAAACCAAATAGATATAAGCCAACGGAATTTCCAGGGCAGCCGAGTGTTGTTCGAGGGAAAATGTTATATAACAAAGTCGGCTTCCTCCAATAACTAAAACGGAGAAGGAAAAAATCGCAACCATTAGATGTACAAACCCATCCAAAAGCAAATTGTATTTTCTTACGGTATTAACCGGGAATAGGTCTATGGCAAGATGAAGCTTCTGCCCGGTAACGTAGGCGGCTCCCAAAAGCCCCACCCAAATCAATGAAAAACTGGAAATTTCATCGGTCACCGTACTCGGAGACTTCAGGATAAACCTGGAGAAAACTTGCCAAAGCACACTAAGGAGCATTAACCAAATAAATGCCAGAAGAATTCTCTCCAAAATTTTATCTATTCTCTTACGGATCATTTCACCTCTTTAATTTGCCTTATCAGGGATAACATTTCAGGGGTATCTTCAAATAGCGACTTTATTGCACTGGTTTTAGCTTCAAAAATGCTTTTATCCGGATAAAAAACCTCAACTCCGGCCTTTGTGATAGCAGACAGGGATTCTTTCTCAGATTGCGCCCATAATTCTCTCTGAAATACGGCCGATGCCAGGGAAGCTTCCATAATCCATTGCTTTTCCTCTTCGTTAAAGCGGTTCCAGGAATCTGTCCCAATCAAGAGTACATCCGGTACAGCAGTATGTTCGTCAAAACTGTAGTAGGGGCATACCTCGTAATGTCTGGAAGTATAAAAACTTGGCAAATTATTCTCGGCCCCGTCCACTACTCCTTGCTGTAATGCAGTATACAATTCCCCCCAGGAAATTGGAGTGGGCGCCCCACCTAAAAGGTTGACCATTGCAACCGCCATATTACTTTTTTGCACCCGTATCTTGAGTCCCGCCAAATCTTCAGGCTCTTTTACCATTTTTTCCTTGGTGTAAAAACTCCTGCTTCCCGCATCATAAAAGGTAAGACCCCTCAATCTGTATTTCTCCCCTTTTTGAAGGATCTCCCTTCCAATGTCGCCATCAAATACCTCAAAAGCATGCTGCTTATCCCTAAAAATGTAAGGGACACTCAATACCTTGTAGTCTGGTATAAAATTCTCCAGGACTGCTGCCGAAACCTTAGTGATATCAAGGCTTCCTATCTGCAACAATTCGAGGCACTCGCGCTCCGCTCCCAATTGTCCGTTGGGATATATGGCCACTTTCAGCGTTCCGGAGGATCTTTTCTCCAATTGTTCCCCCAGATAAACCATTGCGTTGTGTACAGGGTGATTGGTATCTAACCCATGTGCCAGCCTTATGGTCTTTACAGAAGTCTCAGGTTTGCAGGAAAGGATTACCAGAAGCAGGGAGAACAAGCAAAAGGCAGCCATGGATTTCCATACAAATCGCCCCGGGAATATGGTTAAAACAAGTAGCCTTTTGATACACCTCATCCGGGAAAAGCTTTTAAATAATTAGTTAACTTAAACTTTAATTTGTGTAATTTACTAATTATTTAATGGCAAGCTGCCAGCTTAGCCAAAAGCAGGGAAAAGTCTTGATGGGGAATCTATTTTCAATTCGCGATAGCGTCATAGTAATTACCGGAGCAACAGGAGTATTGGGCTCTGCCCTGGCCAAATACCTGGGACAGCAGGGGGCTCGTCTTGCAATTTTGGGCAGAACTCCAATAAAAGTTGATGCCCTGGTTGAAGAAATTAAGCTTGGAGGAGGGCAGGCCATTTCCTTATATGCCGATGTTACAAAGGAATCCGAATTAGAACAGGCCAGGGAACAACTCAAAAATAAATTTGGGACTATAGATGTCCTAATAAATGCCGCAGGTGGAAACATGTCAGGGGCCATTATTCAGCCTGGTCAATCAATAACCGATGCTGATACGGAAGCCTTAAGGGAAGTAATGGAGTTAAATTACCTGGGGAGTTTCTTACCGATCAAATTATTCGTTCCCTTGTTTGGTAATAAAGGTGGAAGTATTATAAACTTTTCATCCATGTCTGCCCAAAGGCCCTTGACCCGGGTATTAGGATATAGTTCAGCAAAAGCCGCAATAGATAGCCTAACGCAATGGATGGCCATTGAATTCAGTTATAACCAGGATCTGCAGATCAGGGTAAATGCCGTAGCTCCCGGATTTTTCCTCACCCATCAGAATAAGGACCTGCTAACTAATAAAGATGGGAGCCTTACCAAGCGAGGAGAACAAATTATCCAGAACACCCCGATGAAAACATTTGGTAAACCCGAAGATCTATTCGGGGCCATACATTGGCTTGCCAGTGATGCTTCAAAATTTGTTACAGGAACCGTAATTCCGGTAGATGGTGGATTTAATGCTTATTCCGGGGTATGAGCAGAATAGTTGAAACAATGAGGTGGTTCGGACCCAAAGATCCTGTAACCCTCGCAGACATTCGGCAGGCAGGGGCAACGGGGATCGTTACAGCACTTCATGAAATTGAGAATGGTGCAATCTGGAGCAGGAAAGCCATCAGGGAGCGAAAGGAATTAATTCAACACGCTGGCCTGGAATGGGTTGTAGTAGAAAGTGTTCCGGTACATGAAGATATCAAGAAACGGAGCGGAAATTATGCCCTTCTTATTGAGAATTACAAAAGCACTATAAAGAATTTAGCAGCGGAAGGCATATATATTATCTGTTATAATTTTATGCCCATTCTGGACTGGACACGAACCAATCTAAAATACGGGCTTCCTTCCGGGGCCAGGGCGCTGAAATTTGATATGGTGGAGTTCGCAACCTTTGATTGCTTCATTCTACAGCGTAGCGATGCAGTTTCAGATTATTCCGATGAACTTCTGAAAAAAGCAAAAGCCTTCTATAAAACCATGAATGCTACAAGCATTCAGGAGCTTTCAACCAGTATACTCGCCGGTTTACCTGGGGCAGAAGAAGGCTATACGCTTGAACAATTCCGGGAAGTTTTGTCCTCCTATAAGGAGATCAATTCCAAGTTGCTGAGTGAAAACCTAAGTTACTTCCATAGTCTGATACTGCCAACAGCAGAAAAGCACAAAGTCTTCTTGGCTATTCATCCAGATGATCCCCCCTTCCCTATTTTTGGAATTCCCAGAATTGTTTCCAATGCCGAGGACCTTAGACGAATTTTCAAGGAGAACAACAGTCCTTACAATGGGATTACCTTCTGTACTGGTTCTTTCGCATCAAGGGCAGATAATAAGCTGCCGGAAATGATGAAGGAATTTGAAGCCAGAATTCATTTTGTTCACTTGAGGAACGTTAAAAGGCAACAGGGCGGAACTTTTGTGGAAACCGAACATCTTAAGGGTGATGTCCCAATGTATGAAGTAGTACAAGCCCTGCATGCAATGGCAGAGAATAAAGATAATGCATTTCCCTTCAGGCCAGATCACGGCCATCAGATCTTAGATGACTTAGGAAAGCATACGAATCCCGGATATACTGCAATTGGCCGACTAAAAGGCTTAGCGGAAATACGGGGTTTGCTACACGGAATAGGAAAACATCGTTCTGCTACGGGCTCCATATAGATCTTAAGGGGAAAATCTTAAAATCATCAGCATGAAACTCCTTCTCGGCAGTATTAGTTAATTCCAATACATTAAACGGGGTATTTGGAAATACCTGTGCGGTCATGACATACTGTCCCTTATTTATAAAAATTTCGATCGAGGACCAATCCATTACAATCCTGAATTCTACCTCTCCGTCTGGCAAATCTGAAAGGGGCATATTATGAAGCTTATTGCCAAAGGCGTCTTTGAAATTGGTTTGCCCGGAATTTCTACGATCTAAAACCAGCTTCTTTGTTTCGGAATCCAAAACTATTTCAAGTACTTCCTTTTGTTCATTTTTAAAAGCAAGGCTGAAGTCCCTGGAGCTACTGTTAAAAATGATCTCCGATTGCTGCAATTCTTCAGCTTCAATTTTTTCCATCGATTTTGAAGGGAGGGATATCAGCCTGGTTTGCCCCTCAAGGCGTAGTTTGTCTAAGGATTTAATTGGATAATTTACCAGAGCATAACGGTCATTCACTTTCTGAAGGGTCAATTTTCTGGGCAAGGTCATTGAACTTCTCCATCTTTTGGTGGGCGTATCCCTGGCATAATCCCAATTACTCATCCAGCCTATAAATAGCCTGTCGCCCCCGGGGGTGTTGTTATAAGTAACCCCGGCATAGTTATCAGTTCCCCAATCGAGCCAGCGTGCCTCTTCCTGCCCGGAGGTAAATTGGGTGCCGTCAAAATCGCCGATAAAATATTGTGTGCCACTTCCACCATTGGGTGCTCCGGGGTTAATGCTAATGAGCAGCACCCATTTGTATTCATCTATTCCTTCTACCCTAAGTGGAAACAGATCGGGGCATTCCCAGACCCCTCCATGAGCTCCTTTATCTTTTCCGAAGTCGCTGATAAAATTCCATTCCTTCAGATTATCAGAGCGATAAAACTGCGCATGATCTCCGGCAACCAAGGCCATAATCCAACTCTTGCTTTCCTCGTGCCAGAAAACCTTTGGATCTCTGAAATCCCGGATTCCTTCATTGCCAATTACCGGATTCCCCTCAAACTTGGTGAAGCTATCCCCATTGTCGAGGCTATACGCTATTCCCTGAGTTTGGAAATCATTTCTCCCGGCTTGCTCTCCGTCCATATCGTGGTTAGTATAAATTGCGACCAACGGAGGTTTTTCTTTTGTACCAAATTCCGATGAATTATCTACATCTACCACAGCACTTCCTGAAAAGATAAGTCCATGTTTATCCGGGTATAAGGCAATGGGCCTGTGCTCCCATAAAACCATATCCTTACTCACTGCATGTCCCCAATGCATAGGTCCCCAGACAATATCCTCAGGATAGTATTGGTAAAAAAGGTGGTAAAGCCCCTGATGGTAAACAAGTCCATTTGGGTCATTCATCCATTTTTCTTCAGGGGAAAAGTGGAATTGGGGCCTGTACATTTCCTTATAGTATGTGCTATCAGACAAGCTTACTTCCACATCTTTATTTTGAGGAGATTGATCTTTACACGATGTAAAGTAAAAAAATGAGAGGCAAACTATAGCCAGTAAACGAATCTTCATCTTTCCGGTTATTAGGGTTTAAAAATACCATTATTTTCCCTGTTAACATATCATGCACTGCAATGGGAAAATAGTATCTTTACCACAAAAAGAAATTGAATCTGATGCGTTCCCTTTTGAGGTTATCTCTTCTTTTTTTTCTCTGTGTCTCCTGTCTGGGGCAAGATTCTATAGATGATGCCTTAAAGCGATACAATAGTGGGTCTGTGCCTTATATCACAGGTGATTCCCTATACAATTCCACATCTTTTGTGGTACTCGATTCCCGTACTGCCGTGGAATTTGAAGTTAGCCATATAAAAGATGCTATTTGGATCGGATATAAGGATTTTGAGCTACAAAAGGTTTTAACTGAAATTCCGGATAAAGATACCGAAATAGCCATTTACTGCTCCATTGGAGTTCGCTCTGAGAAAATTGGAGAAAGGCTGCAGGAAGCAGGTTATAAAAATGTACGCAATCTATACGGGGGCATTTTTCAATGGAAGGATAAGGGTTATCCTGTTTATAACCCTGAGGGCGCGGAAACCGAAAAAGTACATGCATATAGTAAGCAATGGGGTAAATTGTTGACCAAGGCAGAAAAAGTTTACTCCCCTTAATATACAATAGCTTGGATCAAAAAGACCTCCTCCTCATATTTACAAGAAATCACGTAATTGGAAAATGTACGACGCGATTGGCTG
>CBDUAW010000036.1:0-11785 GCA_965365215.1 uncultured Eudoraea sp.
TTCAAAAACTTGTTTAATTTGGTTGGTTTCTCCAAACACGAATTTCCAATTCCTGATACCTGCAAGCGTCCCTAATTCCTTTTTCAATTCTTCAACTTTCCCCTCCGTACCCCTAGGCATTACCATTACTATCTGAAAGTCCCTGAACTCATAGAAAGGTTTGTAGATCTTCTGATTCAGATTAAACGCATTCCCTTTTTTGTACTCCACGTCATTTCCCAAAAATCCAAGGATAGTGATCTTACCCTCCAGGGAATCTCCTGGGGAAAAGTATTGTATATCCGAGATGTTTTCCGTCAAGACCGGCAGGCGTCCGAAATTATTTACGCCTGTTGCAAAGAATAAATATGCCACCAGGGGTAAAACGAATAAAACCAATAAGACGAAAGTCTTTTTCACCGTTCTGTTATTACCACCATACAAAAATAAAAAAGACGGTTGTGATACCGTCTTTTTCGCTTGTTAATTCCATGTTAGAAATTCCAGGTTACATAACCGTCTTTGAAGACGTTGTAGATATAATCTGCTTCAAACAGCAAAATGAATATCAGATATGAAACCAGGAATATTGGTGTCCATACAATTGCCCTGCGAAGGGATTTCTTTTCGTCCCTAAGGTGCATAAAATCCCAGGCAATATAGTATGCTTTTACGAGGGTCAGCAAGATAAAGATCCAGTTTAACAACTTCATCCCGATAAAAGTATTAGCGGTCAGGATTTCAGGTTTGGTAATCCCTAGTCCCACCTCGATTGCTGTAACAATCGTTAAAAAGATCAGAACACCCCAAATTTTTTGAGTATTGGATTTAAACTTTAGTAAACCCCTGAATATTTCTAGTTTATGTGCGTGTGCCATATTTTTTATCTATTTGCTTTTAACAATTAGAACAATTTTAGTTCTTGTTTTATACCAGGTAAAAGAAGGTAAAGACAAATACCCAAACCAAATCTACAAAGTGCCAGTACAGTCCAACTTTTTCAACCATTTCATAATGGCCCCTTCGTTCATAAGTCCCCAGAATGATATTAAAGAAAATAATAATATTGATCACTACTCCTGAAAAAACGTGGAAACCGTGGAAACCGGTAATGAAAAAGAAAAAATCTGCAAAAAGCCGGCTCCCGTATTCATTACGAATTAGGTTTGCGCCTTCTACTACCATTACAGCATCCTTAATCTTGTTCAGAGATTCTTCCCTTGTAAGCAGGGTTTTCTCCCCATCTTCGTTAATGGTTTCTGTACGAATCAGAATATTCGGGTTTGCCATAAGCCCTGCGGTTACTTCTTCTACTGTATAGCTCGGCAAGCTTGACTCTCCCTGGAACCAAACCCCTACATTGCTTTCATGCTGTACCCTTGATTCGGGAATAACCTTGGCAAAATCGGCCAAAGCTGCCCTATCGCCCGAGTCTGCTTTTACAAATTGTAAAATTCTACCCCCTTTGGTTTCAATAGCTCCGTAATCCCCTTTTATAAATGTTGCCCATTCCCATGCTTGCGATCCAACGAAAATAGCACCGCCAATAATGGTCAGGAACATATAGATGATGGTCTTATTTTTCTTCATATGGTGGCCGGCGTCTACAGCAAGTACCATGGTCACGGAAGACATGATAAGAATGAACGTCATGAAGGCCACATAATACATGGGATAGTTACCATGAAAGAAGGGTACGTGAGTAAAGACCTCATCAGCAATAGGCCATGTTTCGATAAACTTAAATCTGGAGAAACCGTATGAAGCCAAAAAACCTGAGAAAGTTAAGGCATCAGAAACGATGAAAAACCACATCATTAGTTTTCCATAGCTTGCTCCTAAAGGGCGATTTCCCCCACCCCAAACATTTTCTTCAGCATCCGATGTTACCGTCGTATCCATATTTTTTATTTCGTATTAACAGAATATTGGCAAATTTACATTTTTTTCAAGTATACAAAAGTCGAATCGCACCTCATTGACAAATTATTTTAAAGATTTATCTAAAGAAGTAAAAAAACAGAATTAAATATACCCACAGCAGATCCAGGAAGTGCCAAAAAGTAGCTCCCAGTTCCAGGCCTAACATGTTCCCGGGTTTATATTTTCCTTTCCATTGGTTTATGATCACAACTAACAGCGACAGTAAACCAGCCACTACATGTGCAATATGCACGGCAGCAATTAAAAAAATATAAGACAGGGTAATATTGCTTGTTGGGCCTGTAAAATAGTATCCTTCTCCAATCATTTGCGAGAAACCCTGAAATTGTAGCAGTATAAATAGCAAGCCCAAGACAAAGGTCAATATCAACCATTGAGATCCTTTTTTCTGTGCGTCCTTACTGACTGATTTCTTTGCCAGAATATAGGTTATACTGCTGAAAATTATAACTATGGTACTGTATAAGAAAGCCGGAGGAAGATCAAAATCCTTCATCCAGTCTTCGCGGTAGCTACTTACAATATAAGCACTGGTCCAGCCCGCAAAACCCATTATAAGGCTCACAATCCCGAACCAGAGCATCATTTTTTTCGCCCTGGCATTCTTCTCTTTCTCTGTTCCCTGTGTAAGATCCATTCGTTTATATAAATTTATCAATAACATAGGCCATTTGCATGAGTGTTATATAACTCACGCTGGCCAACATTAATTTTTTTGCAGATGCATTATCTCGCTTTACGTAGAGATTGAATGCAAAAAGCAGCATCCCCAATCCCATTAGGAAAATGATTATGGCAGCCACAACGGATAATTGTAGCCTTCCTGTAATTCCGAATACCGGGATTACCGATATCACTATCATCCAGATTGTATACATAATGATCTGCACTATTGTACCTTTATCTTTAGCCCCGGTTGGCAGCATTTTAAATCCTCCTTTTTTGTAATCCTCGTCAAGCATCCACCCCAGAGCCCAAAAATGGGGAAATTGCCAAAAAAACTGAATCATGAATAAGGTCCCGGGTTCAATTCCAAAATCATCTGTTGCGGCCACCCATCCTAACATAAAGGGGATAGCTCCAGGCAGGGCTCCAACGAATACTGCAAGGGGCGTTTTTGTTTTCAAGGGCGTATATGCCCCGGTGTAAAGGAATATGGAAATGGCCCCAAACATGGCTGTTTTGGGATTCAGGATATACAGGCTGATAACGCCCAGAAGGGTCATAATTATTGCCAGGGTCATAGCAGTGCTAACAGACATGCGGCCTGCAGGGATAGGTCTGTTACGTGTCCTGTTCATTAAGGCATCCAGATCTTTCTCAATAACCTGGTTAAAAGCATTGGATGCACCTACCATGCAATAGCCCCCAAAGGCGAGTAACAGGAGCGGGAGAAGTTTAATTTCGTAGGCGCCTAAAAGATAGCCTGCAACAGAGGAGAAAACCACGCTGACTGCAAGCCTGGCTTTCGTTATTTCTTTAAAATCGGCAAAAATTAAGGCGAGCCCTGTTGTTTTTGCCGTTCCTACTGCAGTCTTCATCCGGTTTTTTTCAGGTTGCAAAGATAAGGTCCTGATCATTTTCATGCAACGTTATCTGTCCCTTTATGTTATCTTTAAGGGAAGTAAGGACAACCGCTAAACTTTGTACAATGAATACAAAACGATTAAACACGATTATTATCCTAATACTCATATTCCCATTCCTTGTAATTGCACAAGATGAGGAAGTAGTTATTAAAACCGATACGCTTTCAAAAAATGTCTATATGCTTACCGGCCAGGGTGGCAATATCGGAATTTACGTTGGCGAAGAATATATGTTAATGGTCGATGATCAGTTTGACCGTCTCAGCGCAAAGATCAAGGCAGCTATTAGACATTTATCTGATAAACCCATAACCTTCCTATTCAATACCCATATGCATGGAGACCACACCGGAGGTAATGCAAAATTCAACGAATTGGGCACTACTATTGTGGCACATAATAATGTTCGGAAAAGAGTGGAAGTAAACAACCGGAAAAAGCTCGATGAAAACGAAATCAGCGAAACGTATTTTAAAAAGATGTTACCGGAATTAACATTTTCAGAAGATATTACTTTTCACGACGGGGATGAGACCATCATGGCCTTTCACGTACATAATGCCCATACAGACGGGGACGCCATGGTCTATTTTATGAACAACAATGTGCTACATATGGGAGATACCTATTTTGCCGGAAGATACCCTTACATTGACCTGAATAGCGGGGGGAGTGTTAGTGGTTTTATCCAGGCTCATCGGAAAGCCTTGATGGTTATCAATGACGATACTGTAATTATCCCGGGACATGGAAGACCGTCAAATAAAAAGGAACTAGAAACATATGTGGAAATTCTTGAAGGTATCAAAGCCAGGATGGAAGCGGCAATCGCCAGCGGAAAAACGCTGGAGGAAGTCCTGAAAGATCCGGAGATTGGCGGTAGTTACGACGCAAGTCACGGCAATGGCTTTATAAACCCGGAGCGAATGCGAACCATCTTTTACAATAGCCTGAAGGCCAGTGCTGAATAGCGAAATTAGACCATTAAAAAAGCCCCGATAAACAGGGCTTTTCTTATATGTTATATTGTGCTTATTGCAGTTTAAAGGTAATAGGAATACTAAAAGGTACTCTTACCGCTCTTCCCCTTTGTCTTCCGGGGGTCATTTTAGGTAATTTCTGAATAATTCTCAAGGCCTCAGCTTCCAGGTTTTTGTCCGGTCCCCTGTACCTGATATTCCCTATACTTCCATCCGTCTGGATAGTAAACATAACGTTTACACGACCCTGAATCCCCATTTCCTGGGCAATTTCAGGATAACGGAAATTCTTACGGATGTGCTTCTGAATCATTTCGTTAAAGCAGGCCCTTTTGTCCTTTGCTCCTTCACATCCAGGATATACAGGAACATCCTCAATAACCGCAAAAGGAACGTCTTCTATTTCCTCCATTTCGTCTACTTCCACGTCTTCAATTTCAATAACCTCTTCTTCCTGACTTGTCTCAGTAGATTCGATTACGGTTTCCTCAACTTCCTCTTCATCCTCTACAACTTCAATAACCTCTGGAGCTGCCGGAGGTGGAGGTGGTGGTGGAGTCTTGATCTGTTCCGTCATAGGAACCTCTTCATCTAACTGGTCCTCAACGTTAAGAGAAATATCATACTCATCTGTCTTGTCATAGGTCTTCCACTCAAAGGCCCCGTATACTAGTAACATCACAATAGCGAGTCCCAGCACAAAATAAAGGCCACTGTTTTTTCTTAAATCGGCTTTTGGATTCTTTTTTGGTTCCATCTTCTTCGTATATTAATGTTCGCTAATTTAACCAATAATTTAATATATAAGCAACTAATCTTTCCATTTTAGGCCCGTTTTGGAAGAAAATAGGAGCCTAACAAATAGTATTCCTGCAATTCCACCAATACAGTTAGCCAAAACATCATTGATTTCTCCGCTTCTTTCCGTAGTAAGTGTCCCTTGAATAACTTCAATTATTATACCATAAACTACCGCTACCAGAAGGCCGTACAAAGCAGCTTTATAAAGCTTCAAAGTGCCACTGGTTTTTTCCCGAAGATAAAAAACGCATAAGGCTGCTGCAATGAAATAAAAAACGAAGTGAACCGCTTTATCAGATATGTGAAAATCCATACTCTGTCCAGGGTCATCAGGGAAAGTTACCAGGCTCAAGACCGTAATAAGAACCATCCAGGCAAAAAATGCAAGGCGAAAAGGATAACTTTTAAGCACCCACAAGGGCTTTATATCCTTCATCATCAAGTAGATCCTCTACCTGAGAGGCATCTCCTATTTTTACTTTTATCATCCAACCATCGCCATAAGGATCGGAATTAACCTTTTCGGGTTCATCCTCCAATGCTTCATTGAATTCAATAATCTCTCCACTAAGAGGCAGAAAGAGATCTGATACTGTTTTTACCGCCTCAACGGTCCCAAAGACCTCATCCTTATCAAGGGTTTCATCCAGGGCATCAACCTCAACGTAAACAATATCGCCAAGTTCCCCTTGTGCAAAATCAGTAATCCCCACAGTGGCTACATCGCCCTCAATACGGACCCATTCATGATCCTTGGTATATTTTAATTCCGATGGTATGTTCATTGCTCCAATTTTATGAACGCAAATGTAAATTATTCTACCCTGTATTCAAAAAAATTACCTTTTGCCAATGACTTCCACAATCTGGCCGTTCCAAAGACATGATTTTGGCATATCTTAAATCGGAAAAAAACTAGTTGCCAAAATTATACCTCAGGGTAAATCCTGTATTTATAGTTGTCTGCGGGAATGCCGTAGATACGGCAAATTGTGAGAATGAATGGTCGTAAAAGAAGAGCGCGTTAAGATTCTTACTCAAAGCGTAATCTGCGGTGAATTTGATGGAAAGGAGATTCTGTCCGGAGGTGATCTGGTTATTATCTATATCCAGGTTTCGTATAATAGTAATGTTATCCCTCAGGGTTACGTCTGCTTTAAGGTTTAAATCTCCTTTTAAGCGTTGTTTTTCCCCACCTATATTGGTTACGAACTTTACATCTTTAAAACGATATCCAAGACCTAAAGTATATTCCTTACCATTGATTTCGGTAAGCAAATTATTGTCAAAACTTAATGATAGTGCCCTGTCTGTACGTACTTCGGCAAGCACGCTCAAGGAATTTTTCATCTCAAAATCTACCCGCATCAAAGGGTTGAACTGATCTGTCAATACCACATTATTGATAATATCCTCAGGAAGAAAATCTAAGGTTTCCGGATTTATCCTGGTGTTTTGCCGTTCAAGATTGGTCTGAAATGAGTTTATACTGTATGCTGCCCTATAGCCATGACTCAATGAAAATCGCTTAAATTTTTTCCTAAACCATTTGTTTCGCATCAGCCCGGTATACTTAATATTCCAGTTAGGTATCGGTATTTGCCGGAAAGCATCCAGATTTACCCTGTTGGCGTCCTGCCCGGTATAGGCTGCAAAAAAGGCCGGCAATAAGACATCCTGGCTGGTTTTACCATAACGGATTGGGAAGCCATCGGTATCCAGACCTTCATCAGGATTTCCACGGTCTGACAGCAAACGGTTAGCGATAATGACCCGGTTCTCCTTAAAAGTCTCAAAATTATCTGAGGTAATTTCATCGCTTTTACTAAAGAAGGTCCCGATCATTATGGTAGAAATACTAAAATTCCCAAAGGTATTGGGGGTCTGCTGAATATATTCCCCGTCTTCTACTTTGTAGTTCTCCTGCAGACTGCTGGAAAACTGCCTGTCTGCTACGAGGTCAATGGTCAGATCCTGAGTTGGCTGAGCCGTTGCTGTAATATTTAATTGTGTGTTTTTTCGTTTAATAAATTGCTCATTGAATTCTGGAAAAGTAGTTAGCCACCCATTCCGGGCTGCTTCGAATCGCACGTCTGCCTGGCTCCCGAAAACAAAACCAAGTGTTGGCCTGGTAGTACCAATAAAACCAATAGATTGGGTATATCCGGGTAAAACCTGCCCATTATTCTCACTGTAATTGATGTTTAAGCGCTTCACCATGGTGATCAGGTCTATGGCAGTGTTGGCAAGGCCGCTGGTCTTTTTGTTTTTCTGCTCCGTAGCCCCACTTGGCAGGTTTCCGGCTTTATCCCTGCGCACCGGGGCCGCGCTTCCCTTGCCATCGCGTTTTTTCAATCCTATCTGATCATAAAACCGGGGCATACTCAGGGCGGCAGTAATAGTATGGGTATTTGCGTTTTGTATGGTGTTAATATTATCACCTGTTACTTCTCTTATGGCATCTCCTCCCCTTTGCCAGTCAAAATTACTTGTATAGGTGTATTGCGCATTGATAAAATCAAGGATGGGGATTTTACTAAAGGGGATTTCGTAATTAATTTGCATCTGCTGTGCATGCCTGTTCGGTTCCCCGATATCAAAAAAGCCATCCCAGATATCAAGATTTTCATCGATGAGAGAATTAGGATTCCCCTCCTCTTCGAAATAGTTCCTCACAATGTTATTATTAGAGGAAGTCAGATTTATACGAAGCGACTTTGTTAGGCTGTAATTCAGGGCGTACTGCCAGTTAAAGAGGTAATTGCGCTGTTGCAGCAACGGCAGTTCCAGTCTTTCCACCCCGGGTTCAAGAACATCCCTAAACCGCTGCTGGTTAAATTGACGGTCTATATCCGAACGAACAGAAAGGCTGGTTGGCAACAGGTTAAAATTGAGGTCCTTTAACCATTGCCAGTACTTGCCACGGAACAGCGAATCGTTCTTTACAAATGGTGCAACCGGCGCGGGTTTAAAATTGTGATTATAGACAAAGCCTGTTTTAACATTCTGATCTCTCAGATTCGCTACTTCAAAATCGCGGTGTTCTGTTTCATTATAAGAGTAGTTGAAGGTAAAATTTTCTATATCAAAAAAGTTGGTCTCGGCCTCTTCTCCTCTATTCTTTCGAACACCTATAAAATTGATACTGGTCCTCTTCGTATAATCTTCGGCCTGTTCCTCTATTTCTTCCGCGTCTTGTGGCGTATCAGCAGCGGCAATCCGATCTTCCAGTTTCAAATCGTCATATACCGGATCAAATTCCGGGGTTATCAATTGTTCGGAAATTCCATAATTGAAAGGTATCTGCAGGTTCCATTTCTTAGGAAATAATTGTCCAACCTCTACATTGGTCACTACATCATAGGAAATAGCATCCTCCCTGGCCCTCTCATTGGGCATCTGATCAATGGCCCCAAACCCGGAAGTGCTTTTGCTACCGGTTGCAGAGACATTTGCAAAATCGGCCATATTAGCGTCAATAGCTGCAACTGCGGCCCATCCTCCGTTGTTATCTAGTCCGGCTAGGCGTAATTCATTAAACCAAACCTCTGCCCGGGCGGGTAGATTGTCTATATTTTTCACTCCAACCATCATACTTCGGATACTTCCCAATGATGGGTTCCCCCGTATCCCGATCCGGACCCTTCCCGGAGTCCTGGGATCAAACTCGTTAACCGAGATCACTTCGCCATCTACAATTTCATAGAAGTTGATATCGCTTAAGGTCTGATCTGCGATCCCCTGTGATTTCACCTTGTTCAGATCGGTTAGGGCAATGTCTAACTCATTAATATCGGGCCAGATTTCATCAGGCGTGCTGGCGCCAAAGGAAGTAAATTGAAGTGGCACTTCAATCTGATAAAAATTCTCTGAAAAATCCGTCCCTATTCGCAGGAAACCAACAATTGGCACCTCGTCATCGAGATAATCGGCATCCAGGATCTTCTCGGCATGAAGGAACATTTTGATCCTTTCGTATTGCCTTACATCAATATTGACGTTTTTAAACACCCCCCGGGAATCTTGCGGTTCCAGGTTTTCCACCACCACGGAAAGCGACTGTTCATTCTGACGGATAATGGTATTATTGTTATTCAACTGTTCCCTGACTACTCCAGGAGGCAAGACATAAGGGATGGGGATCCTGGAATTATTCTCCTCTATGTTCACAGTGTTCACATCTATGATAGTGCCATCATCTGAGGGATCATCTCCTCCGGTTTCCAGGGTTTTAGTATAATTCCGCCAGTCGCCCCTCACAAGGTCGAGCGTTGCAAAACGCAACACCACATCGTCTGTAAATCCGGTGAGGTACATTCTCATGAAACTGATAGACCTAAAGTCAGAGATACCACCAACGGCATCTGTAAAATCGCTTAGGGGTATCTTATACTGTATCCAACGTCTGTTTAGCTGGCTCCCATTCGGTAAATTTGGGGTGGTCCCCTCCTTGATATCCGTAACATAGGGATCGTCTATTGAGGTATTGGGCTGTATCTGAATACGGTATTCATAGTAGCTGTTGATGGTATTCATGGTTAGGTCCCTGTCAACATCCTCCACATCGGGTAGGGTGGTAGACCCACGGTTTGTATTCGTAACCGTTACCGGAGAATTTCCGTCCGTATTATTAAAGTCGAAGTACCGCTCCAGAATACCCCCTTCCCTGTTCAAATAGTATTGGAAGTTATCAAGGGCTGGGTCATCTGCCGGACCGTTATAACCCTGTGCAGCCTCTTCGGCATCCGAAAGACCATCAAAACCAATATCCTGTAAACCCCTGTTGGTTTCATCTGCATCAAAGGCGTATACGAGCGACTGTGTTGCTGGCACTTTACCCCAAACCGTATTGGTAGTAAGGTCGTTACTGTTTACCCCAGGCAAGCCATTTTCGTACTGTTTCCTGCCATCTTCCAGGATGTCTTCCGAAATATTACCCAGATTGATCACCAATTCCCCCGGACCTGTAGCAATTCCGTCCACATAAGGATCCAGGACCCAAAATTGAACAAATTCCACGTTAGATTGTTCAAAATTGGTGCTACTCAGGGAACGCATAATACCAGCCCATTTCTCATTGGGTTGCAGGGATCCAAAATTATCATTGGCGTTATAAGGTCCTTTCTGATTGGGATAATAGACCAGATCCAGGGTATTTTGTACCGTGGTTTGACCCTGCGCAATATCTACTTGCGGAAACACCTCATCTATAAAGATCCTTCGGGTTTCATTGGTGGAGATATCATTGTCACTAATTGTGGCCGGCCTTTGATTGGTGTAAAAAATTGGATCTATGGTATACCAGGCCATCTTGGCTCTTTCGAAGCCTGTTTCAAGGTCTGTTTCCCCATCAACCTTGAATTCTACAGGGGTACTGGCCAGGGCCCATCCCAGGGAAGAACGTATATCAATTAATGCCTGTGCACCTTCAAAATCATCCAGGTAGGTTGTGGTCTCACCCCTGAAATCCGCATTTTTTGGGGAATTAGGTTTAAGAAATGCTACTTCCCCCCGCACCGAAAGGTTGGAAGGCACATCGGTGTCAATATTCGGCAATTTGTTAGCCAGTCTTGTTAGGAAAGGAATCTCGGTGGAAAAATTGCCGTTAAGGCCAAAAATGGTGTTGTTAACCGGTTCAATCCCAAAGTTCGACTTTTGGGTCAGCGGTCGTTCATTCAGATTGAGCAAAGTGGCTCCCAGAACGAAATTCTTATTGAATTGATGCTCTACATTTATTCCGGTAAACCTCCTGGTTTGCTGTCCGAAAACGGCATTGTTCTCAACGGATATATTGATTGGAGTATTGGAAGCCTCAAGGCTGGGGTCCAGGATTTGAACAGTCCCGGCCTGGTAATTAACCGTATAATCTATCCCCTCCTGTAACTGTCGGCCCCCGGCCGTAACTCGTACTGATCCTCTTGGGACATTAAAAGCTCCGATAGGAATACCACTGGCTCCTTCAGACTTATACCGGCCTTTTAAGCGGAACCTGTTTTTTTCTGCATCTTCGAGAGAAGCGGCCTTGGTCTGGGCATACATGTTTCGAAAAACGTATTTCTGCTGGTTCACGTTATAGCCCTGATCATTTTCCACATCATAAGTACCTCCACCCAAAAGATCAAAGAGATACTCCCCGAAAGGCTCCACTTTGGTGAAGATGATCTGTCCTCCCTGGGTGTTGACAGTAATTCCCGGGACAAAGTCAAAGAATCCGTCTCCCCCAGGCTGTACGTCGTTATAGATATTTAGGCGATCTAAATTAAAAACGTCTAGCAAAATTCTGTCTTCCAGAGGTTTAGGTGTAGTGGGCCAGCCAATATTGGGATCAACCGGTGTTATGTAGTTTCTGGGAGTAGGATCAGAATAAAGGATGTTCAATTTAAAATCTTCCTGACTCAACTGAAATGCGCCTGTTGAGTAAATATTTTTCATCATAAGATCCCAGATAGGATCATTGACATTGGTGATATTACTCTTAAGTAATTTCAGCAC
>CBDUAW010000037.1:0-11417 GCA_965365215.1 uncultured Eudoraea sp.
AAAATGTTGAGTATGAACTTACCAAGATACAACTCGATGAGGTTTACAATGAATTCCTGAAGTTTGCCGATCGCAAAAAAGAGATCCTTGATGAGGACATTCATAAAATCATTGAGGCCAGTAAAGTAAATATTGAAAGTATTGCCTAGATGAATCTGGAAATTGCCCTGTTACCCGGTGATGGCATAGGTCCTGAAGTTACAGCCCAGGCTGTAAAATGCCTGAAGGCTGTGGGGGAAACCTTTGGCCACAACTTCAATTTTAAAAAAGCCCTAGTAGGAGCAGCTGCCATTGATAAGTTTGGTACCCCCCTTCCTGAAGAAACATTGCAAATCTGTAAGGATTCAGATGCTGTTTTATTTGGAGCTATAGGCGACCCTAAGTACGATGAGGACCCCCAAGCCAAGGTTCGCCCGGAACAAGGGCTGCTGGAGCTAAGGGAGAAACTTCAGTTGTTTAGCAATATTCGTCCCGTTAAAATATTTCCAACACTCATCGATAGCTCCCCCTTAAAGGAAAAGGTAATTAGGGGCACTGATTTTGTAATTTATCGGGAGCTTACCGGAGGTATCTATTTTGGCGAGAAAACGCTTAGTGAAGATGGAACCGTTGCCTCAGACCTGTGCAGGTATACTGAAAAGGAAATCAGTAGAATCGCTCATTTGGCATTTAAAGCAGCCAAAACCCGTAGAAAAAAATTAACCCTGGTCGACAAAGCCAATGTGTTAGAATCATCCAGACTCTGGCGCAAAGTAGTAGGTAAAATTGCGGAAAGTTATCCCGATGTGGCGGTGGACTATCTTTTTGTAGATAATGCGGCCATGCAGCTTATTTTAAATCCAAGCCAGTTTGATGTAATCCTTACTGAGAATATGTTTGGAGATATCCTTTCAGACGAAGGAGGCGTTATAGGAGGTTCAATAGGCTTGCTACCCTCGGCCTCTGTTGGGGAAGACAATGCCCTTTTTGAGCCCATTCACGGATCTTACCCGCAGGCCAAGGGAAAAGACATTGCCAATCCCGTTGCAGCAATACTTTCCGCTGCTATGTTATTAGATCATTTTAACCTGGATGAAGAATCGCGAGCTATTGTAATTGCCGTACTAAAAGCAATGAAGCAGGGAATTGTAACCCCGGACCTTGATCCCAAGAGTAAATATGGAACTAACTATGTGGGTGATTTTATCGCAGGAAATGTAACGGACTCCGAAGAGCACCTCATACTAAATCGCGAAAACATCTGGCTGGGAAAATCCACCATTATTTAGGATCTGGCTGTTCCGCTAACAAGTCGTTTAGAAAGAGTTCAAATTCTTCCTTGAATTCCAAAAACTTATCCCCTGTTGCAGGGCCGTTAAAGCCTGTTGTAATCTTCCGAACTTCCCCGTTTTTCCCAATAAAGATGGTAGTAGGATAGGACAAAACATGGTTTAGCATCGGTAATTTTTCATTGGCTTTCATCTTGTTAGAAGTACCGTATTGTGCCAATAGGATAGGATAGGTAATCCCCAGCCTGTTCTTTAAACGGGCTATACCCTGAAATGCCTTTTCCTGGGTTTTGGCGTATTCAAAGGCCAGGGCTACCACTTGTAACTCAGGGTTTGGATGCTCTTCCAGGTATTTCACCAAAAATTTGCTTTCATCAAGGCAATTTGGACACCAGGTCCCCATTATTTGAACAACTAATACTTTATCTCTGAAATCAGGATCTTCAGAAGAACGGATGTTACCCTCTGCATCCGGAAAAGAAAATGAAAATCCGTCATAACCCTCCTTGATAAATGTAAGGCTGTCTTCATCGGGTAATTCATAGACTTCATTCTTTACTGCCGTAAAAAGTTCCTTCGAATGATTTCCTGAATAGAAGTAGCCATTGAGGGTGCTGTCTGTAACGCCGGCTTTAAACAAAAATGCATGGGCTCCGTCAAACGTGGAAAGCCTTAGGGTGTCCCCGTCTAAAATCCCTTCCAGATATCGATAATCCCCAGTAGTAGTCCGAAACGTACCTTTAACATTAATTCCATTCTGGGTAAATATTCCTTTGGCCACATACGGATCCTCCCCGTCTGTGTCGAAAACCGTCTCCCATATACCCGAAAGGTTTGCCTTGGGAAGCTCAGTAGTATAAAACCTTTCCGATTCCCCGTAATGCGCTTTAAATGGAACAACCCGATCCAGGCTCTCTTTGATAAATTCTCCTTCAATAATATTGCCTGAGTATGTTCCTGCAATATAGCCTTCAAAGACGGGCATTTGTATCCTGATGGAATCTCCCTGAATAGCTATTTCATCTATACTTACCACCTCCTCTGCATTTTTCACCTGCATTACATAGTTACTGCTGTCCCGGCTCAATTCAAAGATAAAAGGGAGTCTTTCATTATCCATTACTTCTAATTCTGCCTTCCATACCCCTTCTCTTAATGAAATAACAGTTTCTTCCTTACATCCCAGGGATGTGATCAAAATAATTACAGGCAGCCAGGCTTTTCTCATGAGTTCCATTTAAAGGTAAATATCGTTATAATGATCAGAAACTTACAATTATAAATTGATAAGCCAAACTCTCTATTGAAAGTAACCCTGCTTTGTTTTATCTTTGGGGCCTTAAAACCAACTAATGAACATTTCCTTTAACTGGTTGAAACAATCTCTCAAATTTGATTGGGAAGCGGAAAAAACCGGAGCATTACTTACCTCCTTAGGCCTGGAAGTTGAAGGCATTACCAAATTTGAATCGGTACGGGGATCTTTGGAAGGAGTTGTTGTGGGCGAAGTGCTTAGCTGTACGAAGCACCCGAATGCTGACAAGTTAAAACTGACCACCGTAGATTTAGGGAATGGCGAAGCTGTCCAAATTGTGTGCGGGGCACCAAATGTTGATAAAGGTCAAAAGGTTCCTGTGGCTACTATAGGGACTACCCTATACACCCCCGAAGGGGAACCGTGGAAAATTAAGAAAGGGAAAATCCGGGGAGAGGCAAGTCACGGGATGATCTGCGCCGAAGATGAATTAGGCCTGGGTGAGCGTCATGACGGGATTATGGTCCTAGATCCTTCAATTAAAGCCGGGACGCCCTGTTCTGAAGTTTTTGAGATAGAGATCGATGAAGTTTTTGAAATAGGCTTAACCCCAAATAGAGCCGATGCTATGAGCCATTATGGGGTTGCCAGAGATCTGAAGGCCGGATTACTGCAGTTAGAAATTCCAACGAAACTCATTACGCCCTCTGTAAGTAATTTTAATGTGGACAACAGATCCCTTAAAATTGATGTAGAGGTGGAAGATTCCGGACTCGCCCCGAGATACTGCGGGATCACCATGACCAATTTAATAGTCCAGCCATCGCCTGATTGGCTAAAACACCGTTTAAGAGCTATAGGTTTAAGCCCTATCAACAACATAGTAGATGCCACCAACTATGTGCTCCACGAACTGGGGCAACCTCTTCATGCCTTTGACGCTGACCGGATATTTGGGAAGAAGATCGTTGTCCGAAAAGTTAAAGCCGGAACAAAATTTATGACCCTGGATGGGGAAGAGCGTGAATTGCATGAGGAGGATCTCATGATTTGTGATGCAGAGAAACCAATGTGTATTGCCGGAATTTTCGGGGGAATCAACACCGGTGTTACGGAATCTACTACTTCCATATTTCTTGAAAGCGCCTATTTTGATCCTGTCTCTATTAGAAAGAGTGCAAAGAGACATGGTCTCAGCACCGATGCATCATTCCGTTTTGAAAGGGGTGTCGATATCAATAATGTGGAATATTGTCTAAAGAGGGCAGCCCTGCTTATAAGAGAAATTGCCGGGGGTGATATCTCGTCGGATATTGTAGACCTCTACCCGAAGAAAAAAGAAGACCAGCAGGTATTCCTGACATTTGATAAAATAAATAAGCTCATCGGACAGGAAATTCCAAGAGATAATATAAAGGCTATTTTAGCCTCTTTAGACATCCAGGTAAAGAGCGTAACGGAATCGGGCTTGGGATTATTAATCCCCTTCTACCGTGTTGATGTTCAACGCGAAGTGGATGTTATTGAGGAAATCTTAAGAGTATATGGCTATGACCATATTCATATCCCTGAGAAACTCAACGCCTCTATTGCCCCATCCTCTAAATTTGAGGATTATAAATTAGAGAGTGCAATTGGTACAATCCTCGCCGCTAAGGGATTCCATGAAATTCTATCTAATAGCCTTACTAATCCGGAATACGGAAAATTCCTCAATAAAGAATTGCAAAAAACTGCTGCAGAAGTACTCAATCCCCTAAGTTCTGATCTTTCGGTATTAAGACAATCCATGTTGTTTTCCGGATTGGAGGCAGTAGCTCATAATTTAAACCGAAAAAAAACCAACTTAAGACTCTTTGAATTTGGGGCTACCTATCAGAAAAAAGGAAAGAAATTTCTTGAAGACAAACATCTTTCACTCCTTATAACCGGGAAACTCAATGAACAGGACTGGGTTCTCCCTGCCAGGAAAATGGATTTTTTCTATTTGAAAGCTGCCGTTGAATTGATTTTAAATCGTATGGGAATCCGTAATTGCAGTTGCGGGAAATCAGATTCGGAATTGGTAACGGAAGGTTTGGCATATTTTGCAGGGGATACACAGATTGTAACTTTTGGGGTGGTTAAAAGTACTATCCTGAACGCCTTTGATATAAAACAGGAAGTCTTGTTTGCCGACTTCAACTGGGGTGCAATGACAAAAATCGCAGCAGAGCAGACTATTAGCTATCGCGAAATTCCAAAATATCCTCAGGTTAAGCGAGATTTTGCCCTATTGCTTGAGCAAAATACACCCTTTGAAAGCATAAGGGCCTTAGCTTTTAAAACAGAAAAAACGCTGCTCAAAAGTGTTAGCCTTTTCGATGTTTATACCGGTAAAAATCTCCCTCAAGGGAAAAAGTCCTATGCTATCAGTTTTACCTTGCAGGATGACCAAAAAACCTTAACCGATAAGCAGATTGATAAAATTATGGACAGGTTAAGGCGCAGTTACGAAAAGGAATTGGGCGCAGAACTTCGCTAATCCAGTTTGGCAGGAAGAATTACGCTGTCAATTTCATGGACAACCCCATTGCTCAGGAGTGTGTCTGCGGATGTAATCCTTGCTGTTTTCCCAGCGCAATCCATCAGTAAAATATCATTACCCTCAAAGGTTGCCAACAATTCATTTCCCTGAACCGTGGTAAAGGTAGTACTCCCCTTGCCGGTGATCATTGCCTGAAGGATCTTTGAGGCGGATAGATTACCTGCCACAATATGGTAGGGTAAAACCGAAAGCAATTCATCCTTATTTTCCGGTTTCAATAATTCTATTATCCTTTCTTTTGAAAATTTACTAAAGGCGTTGTCCGAGGGGGCAAAGATGGTAAATGGTCCCGGACTGCCCAGGATTTTCTCCAAATCTGCTGCCTTTACAGCTTCCAATAATGTCTTGTGATTTTCTGCTAATGTTTTGCTCTCTATGATAGATGAGCCGGCCTTGTGGGCACTGTGTTTTGCATTTTGTGCAATTGCCAGTTGTGTGCTAAACACAAGGGAGATTGCCAGGGGGAATATTAATTTTCTCATGTTAACGAATGTGGGGCCCTTTCGGAATAATCGATAAACGGTATCGAAAGTCCGACAATATACAATTATACCTTAATTCAAAAAGCATCTTCACCTTATAGTTATTCACATTAACATAATATTAACATTTTTTTAAAGTGGTGCTGGTTTGATTCGTTTTTTTCTATTGTGTATTTTTGAACCAATTGCTAAAAAAAGAAAATGCTACACAGAACAAATATTCAGCACCAACTGAATAGGGCTCGGGAAAAAGCCCTTTCAGAGGAACAGCTGCTACGGGAGGTTTATGCCATTCTGGTTAAGGACCAACAAACGGAAGATCGGATTTCAAAAAACGTAAAGGGCGGAACAAATAGCTCCCGTAATCAATTTGATCTTGAATTACTGGAAACGGGGAGAATTTACCATATTGATCAGATTAAGGAAATCTGCATCAATTACCGGCTGCGTTTCCTGGATACCAAATATTTTAAAAGTGAAATTCCAAGGGAGGCAATTTCAGAGATCAAAAAGTTGGAAAAAGACCATCAGATAGAATTAAGAGGATTTAAGATCATTGCTCCCTCCAAACTCTTTAAGCTGGAGGATAAGGATGATCCCTTATTATTTGCGCCTATTGGGAACCAGTATTACTATCTTATCCATCAATGGGGTAATGACCTGCATCCCTTGCGAAAGTTATTTGCCTGGCCTTTTAAGAACATTGTGAATCTGACCATGCTGGTGGTACTACTGAGCTATTTGGTTACCCTAATGGTTCCACAGGGGCTGTTTTCCAAATCAGGAAGCACGGCAGAATTCTGGATAATCTTCTTCTTTATGTTCAAGTCAATTGCCTCAGTCGTTATCTTCTATGGATTTGCCCTTGGAAAGAATTTCAATCCGGCAATTTGGAACAGTAAATATTTCAATGCCTAATAAAAGAGTAATCAAAAAAAGCACTTCATGTTGAAGTGCTTTTTTTTGGTTTCATCAAATATTAAACCGGAACGGCGTACATTTTTTCGCGTTGTGCCTTTATTCCGGGATCGGCAAGATATTCGTCGAAGGATAAATACCTGTCGATAATATTCTTGGGCGTGAGTTCTATAATTCTGTTGGCCACAGTATGGGCAAACTGATGGTCGTGTGTGGTAAACAAAACAGTGCCCTTGAAATTCTTAAGGGAATTGTTAAAAGCCGTGATACTTTCCAAATCAAGGTGATTTGTGGGTTCATCGAGCATTAATACATTGGCCCTGAGCATCATCATCCTGCTCAGCATACAACGAACCTTTTCCCCTCCAGACAGCACAGTGCATTTTTTGAGGGCTTCTTCCCCGCTGAAGAGCATTTTCCCAAGAAAGCCTCTAAGAAAAACTTCTTCCTTCTCTTCATCTGTTTTTGCCCACTGCCTTAGCCAGTCAACCAGGTTAATATCCTCCTTAAAAAAGGATGAATTATCAGCTGGTAAATAGGCCTGCGTTGTTGTAATTCCCCATTGGAAATTACCGTTATCGGGCTTTTTGTTTCCCTTTAGGATTTCGTAAAATGCCGTTGTTGCCCTTGAGTCTTTAGACAACACAACTACCTTATCCCCTTTGGCCAGGTTAATATTAACATTCTGGAATAATACTTCCCCATCTTCAGAACTAGCCGACAGATTCTCGACGTTCAGGATCTGATCTCCTGCTTCTCTTTCCCTTTCAAAAATAATAGCAGGATACCTTCTGCTGGAAGGTTTAATATCTTCAATTCGCAGTTTATCGAGCATTTTCTTCCTGGAGGTTGCTTGCTTGCTCTTCGCCACATTAGCACTAAACCTTTGGATAAACTCCTGTAGTTCCTTTGCTTTTTCCTCTGCTTTTTTGTTCTGTTGTGCCCGTTGCCTGGCGGCCAGCTGACTGCTTTGATACCAGAAACTATAGTTTCCCGAATACAGGTTAATCTTCCCAAAATCGATATCCGCAACGTGGGTACATACCGCATCAAGGAAATGCCGGTCGTGCGATACTACTATTACAGTATTGTCATAATCCGCCAGAAAATTTTCCAGCCAGGAAATGGTCTCGAAATCCAGGTCATTGGTAGGTTCATCCATAATCAGGACATCCGGATTGCCAAAAAGAGCTTGGGCTAAAAGTACCCTTACTTTTAACTTGGAATCCATATCAGACATACTGGTGTAATGAAGGTTTTCGGATATTCCTAAATTAGACAGGAGGGCTGCTGCATCACTATCCGCATTCCAGCCGTTCATTTCCTCAAAATCTACCTGTAATTCCCCTATTCTATCGGCATTTTCATCGCTGTAGTTCTCGTAAAGGGCATCAATTTCCTTTTTGATTTTGTAAAGGGGCTTGTTGCCCATGACAACAGTCTCCAATACATTTTGATCATCATATGCATTGTGATTTTGTTCCAGGACAGACATACGCTTGCCCGGCTCCAGATGAACATGCCCGGATGTGGCATCAGACTGACCTGACAAGATTTTAAGGAAAGTAGATTTTCCTGCGCCGTTCGCTCCTATGATCCCATAGCAATTCCCCTGAGTGAAACTTACATTGACCTCATCAAATAATACCCTTTTGCCAAATTGAACAGAAAGATTGGATACCGATAGCATAGCTGTTTTTTAAAATTTCGGCAAAAATAGGGAAAATATCAGCAGCGCCCAATAATACGCTGATTCCATTTTGTTGTGGCTTATTAACGTCTTGTAATTTATTTTAACGCCCCATTAACAGCGCTCGAATAGTGGTTTTTATAGCTTTGCCAAGAGTATTTGAGCCCTATTTGTATGAATAAATTTTTATTTTGCCTTCTTTTTATTGGGATTGTAGGATGTAATGAGACAAAACAACAATCCTCGAAAGTCTTCTTTGCAGGTGAAATAGTAAACCCAACCAGTGAATTAGTTGTATTGTATAGAGGGGATACGCCCATAGATACAGCACACCTGGATAGCAATAATAGATTTTCCCTGACACTAGACTCCGTAAATGAAGGTCTTCACCATTTTTATCACCATCCCGAGTTACAGTATGTCTACCTGGAAAAAGGGGATAGCATACAGTTGAGGCTAAACACCATAAATTTTGATGAATCTCTTGTTTTTTCAGGAATCGGGGAAGAGGTAAATAATTTTATGCTGGAAGTGTTCCTGGCTAATGAATTGGAAGAAGAGGAAGTCTATTCCATGTACAGTCTGGAACCAGAAGTTTTCTCGCGTATAATTGACTCGCTCAGAGAAAACAAATTATTGGCACTAAATGCGCTAAATGAAGAGCTCACACTCTCTGCAAATGCTTTTGACATTGCCAGGGCGGGAATAGAATACAGCTCATTTATATATAAAGAGGCTTATCCCTTTTACCACAAAAGGAAGAAAGGCGAAAAATCTATCCATTCTCTTCCGGAAGACTTTTACGCGTATCGAAAGAATATCGACTACAATCATACCGGCCTTACCTATTTAAGGCCCTATTTTAATTTCATGAAATGGCATCTTGGCAATTTGGCCTATATGGGTTGTAAAGAGAAGTGTAGCAAGGATGGTAAAATGACCAAGGCCCAGAAATTGCATTTTAATCAGCATAAATTAAAACTAATAGATAGTCTTGTTGAGCAAAAAGAACTGAAAGACAACCTGTATCGCAATGTGGCCGTAGATTACCTCCTTGAGCACGATCACGAACAAAACATTACTGAGTTTATTGAGGAATTCCACCAGTTATCCGGAAATAACAAACATATGGCTGAAATTAATGAGCTGTATGAGGGAATCCAAAGAATACAACCCAATAAGGCACTTCCTGAGGTAGAATTATTCGATGCGCAAGACAGGCTTGTTTCGCTAGCAGATCTCTCCGAAGGCAGGCAAGTGGTTTTCTACTTCTGGTCCGGAACAGAGATGGGACACTTTAAAAATATTACCCGCAAAGTAGCAAAGCTTAAATCTAAGCACCCCAACTACACATTTATAGGTATTAACGTCCGCACTGATAAAACGCGTTGGAAATCGCTCCTGGAAAGCTATTCTCTGGATGAGAACGAACAGTATTGGGCTAAAAACTTTGACAAGGTTACCCATACCCTTATTCTATCTAATCCCAACAAAAGCATTATTGCGAAAGACGGGATGATCGTAGATGCATTTGCGAATGTCTACCGATCTTTTTAAGAACTAAAATTCCTTTATTACTATTTATTAAAAGTAGCTCCCAATGGTATTAGTTTCCTTTCTTGTAATCGGCAAGGAATTTCTCCAGGCCAATATCGGTTAACGGGTGTTTTAGCAGGCCATCAATAGCGGAGAGTGGTCCGGTCATAACATCTGCCCCTAATTTGGCACAATCAATAATATGCATAGTATGCCGTATAGAAGCGGCCAAAATTTGGGTTTCAAAGGCATAATTATCATATATATGCCTAATCTCGGAAATAAGGTTTAAGCCATCGGTAGAAATATCATCCAACCTGCCAATAAAGGGAGAAACATAGTTGGCACCTGCCTTGGCAGCCAAAAGCGCCTGTCCCGGAGAAAACACCAGGGTGCAATTAGTCCGGATACCATTATCTGCAAAGTATTTTAGTGCCTTAACCCCATCTCTGATCATCGGTACCTTTACCACAATCTGCTCATGTAGTTCGGCCAGCTCCTCCCCTTCCTTGATCATCTCCTTGAGGTCTGTAGCAATTACTTCTGCAGATACATCCCCTTCTACAATATTGCATATATCCACGTAGTGCTTTAGGATATTATTACGGCCCGTAATACCTTCTTTGGCCATTAAGGATGGATTGGTGGTTACCCCGTTCAGGACACCTAATTCCTGGGCTTCTTTAATCTGTTCGAGATTGGCGGTATCGATAAAAAATTTCATGTATAAAGGAATTTATATGGTAAGAAAAGTATTGATTGATTTATTTATTAAACCGGTTGCAAAACTACAATTTATAATGATTCAGTAACAACCTCTCATAGACTTTATCGGGCAAAATATTTTTCAGGAACAAAGACAACTTTTGCATAGGGCTACCCACTGTATAATGTATCCGGGGATGTTTGCTGTGAATTATCCTATACACCTTCCTGGCTACAAGGCGTGGGTCCTGCCCGGAATCCACATGGCTGTTCATGAGGGCCAATGAAGCTTCATAATTCTGCTTATACGGCGATTTTTCCAATACAGGGGCATGATAGCGCCCACTGGCAATGTTAGTGGCAAAATCACCTGGGGCAAGATTGGTTAAATGTATTCCAAAACTCCTGGCTTCCATTCTCAGGGTTTCAGTGATTAGTCCCAGCGCACCTTTTGAAGCAGAATACATGCCGCGATACGGTAATCCCATATAACCTGCAATAGATGTAATGTTGATGATTAATCCATTACCCTGTTCCCGCATTTGAGGCATTGCTGCTTTAATCATCCTCATGGGCCCGTGAAAATTGGTTTCAAAAACCTTCTGAATTTCTTCATATGGGGTTTCCTCCACCGGACCGGTAATGCCCATCCCCGCATTGTTGATCAGGATATCAATTTTACCTTGTTCATGAAGAATTTGACCAACCACCCTAACGGGATCTGCTTCCTGCCTAACGTCAAGTTCCAGTAGTTTAAAGGGCTTAAAATCCGGATGTTTCTGAAGATTCCTTGTGGTTCCGTAAACAATGAATCCCTTCTGTTGTAAATAGGTGCCAATAGCTTTCCCTATTCCGGAAGAACCTCCGGTAATTAAAACAACTTTTTTATTCATTGACATAATTTGTAGCTGGCAAATTAGTGGTACGTCTCTTGTTGCTAAGATAATGACAAATTTGCTGCAGTGGCGGCAAAAGT
>CBDUAW010000038.1:0-11319 GCA_965365215.1 uncultured Eudoraea sp.
TGCAGGGAAGGTAATGTTGGGAAGGTTAAGGTTTCTAAGATAGTTCCCGGTGATATTATTCAATTGGAAACTGGTGATATAGTCCCGGCAGATGCCCGTTTGTTTGAAGGGGAAAATCTTTTTGTAAAAGAATCTTCCCTCACAGGGGAAAGTATTCCTGTTATGAAACAAATTGATATTCTGCCTGAACATGCCTCAATCCTTCAACAAAAGAACATGCTTTTCAAGGGAACTACAGTAGTAGCTGGTTCGGGAAGTGCTATAGTTACGGCTACGGGTCAATACACTCAATTAGGCCAAATACAACAGATGGGTTTACAAGCGCACAAGGAGCGAACACCACTGGAAAAAAAATTAAACCAGTTGAGCAAATGGCTTATTTGGATTACACTCTTTTTTGCCATTCTGATCATTGCAACTGGACACCTGAGGGGAATTGATCTGGTATTAATGATAGAAACTGGTGTTGCGTTGGCCGTGGCGGCAATTCCTGAAGGCTTGCCTATAGTAGCCACACTGGCCTTGGCCCAGGGAATGCTCCGGCTTTCCAGAAAACAGGTAATCATAAAAGAACTGGAAGCTGTGCAGACACTTGGGGCAACTGATATTATTACTACCGATAAAACCGGTACCCTCACAGAAGATAATTTGGAAGTTCACAGTCTTCTTTTAACCAACGTCTCCAAAAGCAATTCCTACTTTACCAGAGATGCCATTACGAATACTATTAGAAAAAACCCTGCATTCATAAAAATGATGTTGGGTAGTATTTTATGTAATAATGTAGATCCTGAAATGAAAAACCACCAGGGAGATTCAATAGAAATAGCCTTGATGAAATTTGCAAATGATCAGGGATATGATGCATTAGCAACCAGAGATAAATTTCCCGAAAAGTTTGAGCTTCCTTTTCATTCAGCCCGCAGGATGATGGCTACTGTCAACGTCCATAAAAATAAGTTCACAGTTTTTGCTAAAGGGGCCTTTGAACCTATTATCAATTGTTGTAACAACATCTATTTGGATAATAAAATAGTACCTCTTACCAATAAGGAACATTGGATTAAAAGTGTTAATGATCTGGCTTCGAAGGGGTTAAGAACGATTGCCTTCGCCACAAAAGAAGTACAAAAGATCCCAAAGAAAAAAGACCTACTGAAACAATTAACCTTCCTTGGTGTTATTGGATTTATTGATCCTGCCCGTGAAGATGTTAAACCTATAATTGAAATCTATAAAAAAGCCGGGATTAAAGTAATTATGGTAACCGGAGATCACCCGGCTACCGCAAGGAAAATTGCAGAAGAAATCGGTTTGATCACGGCAGGTAGTTTAGATGAACAGGTATTAACAGGGAAAGACCTGGAAAACATGCTAGAAGATGAAAGGCTGAGAGCAAAACTAATTGATGGCGCCATTTTTGCACGAGTTAGCCCCAAACAAAAACTAGATCTTGTCAGGTTTTATCAGAAGGATAAACATATTGTTGGGATGATAGGGGATGGGATTAATGATGTGCCTGCTTTAAAAAAAGCTGACATAGGAATTGCTATGGGGGTCCGTGGTACGGAAGCAGCCAGGGAAGTAGCAGATGTTATATTGAAGAATGATAAGTTTACGGCAATAGAATTGGCAATACGACAAGGCCGAGTTGTCTTTCAAAATATTAGACAGTTTGTAATCTACCTCTTGTCTTGCAATTTAGCGGAAATACTTACGGTTGGCACGGCGGCCTTAATGAATTTACCTTCTCCATTATTACCGTTACAAATCCTATTTCTCAACTTAGTAACCGATATTTTTCCGGCGCTGGCATTGGGGTTTGGGAAAGGAGAAAAAGACATTATGGAACAGCCCCCCAGAAATCCAGAAGCACCGATATTGGTGAAAAATGACTGGTATCTGACCGCAATCTACGGTATTAGTATTAGTATCGCTGTCTTAGGGATAGTCATATATGCGGATTCGGTGTTAGGGCTTTCTTCTGCGACTATCAATAATATTGCGTTTTACACCCTGGTAATCGCTCAGCTTTTAAATGTATTTAATATTCCCAAACAGGGCGAATCATTCTTTAACAATGAAGTAACCAATAACTTATGGATCTGGGGAGCACTTACCTTATCTCTCATAATTACCATAGGTGCATACTTCATTGAGCCTATTGCGAGGGTATTGTCCTTAAATGATCTTAGTTTTGAATTAGTAATTACCATAGTTGTATTTGCCTTCAGCGCATTGGTCTTAGCACAATTACTGAAGTGGATATGGTTTGCCAAAGCGAAAAAATAAAGAGATAGGTTGTTACTGTCCGAAGCACTAAGTTTCAAGGATTTTTAGCTTATAAGGTGTTTCCCCAATGCATATCCTAGGTACATAATTACCAGTGTTAATCCCTCGTGTCTTTGAATTCCTTTTTTTCTTCTCAGGAACCAAATAAAAACTATACTATAAAGAAGGAGAACCGGAATATCAAACCAAAGGATTAAGTTGTTTACTTCTACTTTCGATATAAGAGAACTAACGCCCAACGGAACTAAAAGGTCGAAGATATTGCTTCCCACGATGTTCCCCACAGAAAGTGTTGTTTTACCCTTGGTGATGGCATTCAGAGAGATGGCTAGTTCCGGAAGACTGGTTCCAAATCCGATAATAACAGAACCTATGAACGACTCTTCAATATCCCAATATTCGGCAAGCTTTATAGCATTTTCAATAGTGATATGTGAGCTGAAAATAACTATGGTAAGACTTGCGATCAGAAGTAAAATTTGTATCCTAATATCAAAAGGCCTTACCCTAATTTCTGAATGTTCCTTATTTCTTGACTTTCGCTCACGCTGAATCAAGGTGTACAAATACATAAGGAATACTATCAGCAATAATGCTCCATCATTCCATGTAATAACCCTGTCTAAAGATACCAATGACAAAAGGATAACAGCACCTATAAGTTCGGTGCCTACTTGCTGAATCTGAATTTTACCTATCGTAATGAAATTAAATAAGGCAATTGTGCCCACTACTATACTGATCTGACATATAGAACTTCCAATGGCATTTCCGGTTATTACATCGGAGACATCTCTACCTGCAAGATTATAAAACGCACCATCAATGGCGACCGCCAGTTCTGGCAGATCTGTTCCAAAGGCCAAAATAGTAAGACCGATAAAAAAATCGGAAATATTGAAGTGGCGCGCAATTTTCGTAGCATTTTTTACCGTGAATTCTGTGCTTATCCATAGTCCAAAAATTCCCACAAATAGATAGGTCAGTTCAATCATTTTGCAGAAAGCATTATTTTTTCCTTATAAATTGTTGGGATAGTTAGCGTAAGGGAAAGTAAACGCAAGCCCTAACATTCTTAACTTGCATTCTTAACCCCTGGTGATAATTCAAAAGGATAAGGTAAACTACTGTATATTAACTACGCCTTCCTTTTCTAACTGTCCTATGATCCGGCTCACATAATCATCCACCGTTTCACTAATTCGAACAGGATCTACGATATCAAATGTACCTACCCATACCAAGGAACGTTCCTCATCTTCTCTGATATCATAGATAGAAGACTCTACATGGAATACCTTGAAATTTTTGTAATACCCCGGGGTATAGTACACATCTTGAAACCTATAGTAATAGGGGCCGAACCTGTACCATCTGCTGTATCCAAAAGTGTAGTATCCAGATCGATAACTTCGTTTTTCATCTACTCCAATGACTGCAGTAATTATTACGGCATCAAAACCATCTTCAATCAATTTCAGTCTGAGAGACTCTATATCTTCTCTACTTCTTTTAGTGTTCGTAAAAGCATCATCAAATACTTGAATGCTTTGGTAGGTATTGATATTATTCTTCTCAAATGCAAGCTGTAGTTTTTCTTCGAAGATCTTTCTCGCCGTCAAATTTTCTGTAATCCCAACAACCAAAAGTTTATCAGGTTCAAAAGAAGTGATATCCGGATTTTTCCAACTATCAACAAACCTTGTAGTAGAACAAGATACCAGCAGCAATAAGGCGGTTAAAATAATTTTTTTCATTTTTTATTGTATAAGTGGTCGTTGTCAGGTTGTAAAATTAAAGGGCCATGACTAAGGCAGCAATGATCTAAATCATTTCAAACTGCCGAAGGGTACTCTACTTTTGAAACCACGTAAGCTAGAAGGTTTTGTGATACAGCCTTTCAACCTTAACCCCATTTTTCCAGGTTGATATCTTAATAAAAGATGGCCCTAAAGCATAGCTTCTGCCTTCCAGAATAATAATGAACAAAATTAAAACTATGGAACGATTAAAAAATAAAGTAGCGCTGATCACAGGGGGTGCAGCAGGGATAGGTTTAGCCACTGCCAAGCTGTTTCTTGCAGAGGGAGCTAAAGTAATGATAGTAGATATCAATGAAGCTGAACTTAAAAACGTGACCGAAGACCTACATCATGCCAATCTCAGTTATTGTGTAGCGGATGTTTCTAAAACCGAAGCAACTATCAATTATGTCGACCAGACCATAGACCGTTTCGGGGAAATCGATATTTTTTTTAACAATGCCGGCATTGAGGGCATTTCATCTCCTATTTCAGACTATCCGGAAGAAGTGTTTGATAAGGTAATCGCCATTAACCTGAAGGGGGTATGGCTGGGATGTCAATACGTAATTCCTAAAATGAAGGAGGGG
This sequence comes from uncultured Eudoraea sp., assembly GCA_965365215.1. GTDB lineage: Bacteria > Bacteroidota > Bacteroidia > Flavobacteriales > Flavobacteriaceae > Lentiprolixibacter. Next base: position 4,685 of record CBDUAW010000038.1, read on the forward strand.
GGAAGTGTTTTGATCACTTCCTCCGTTGCCGGATTAATGGGCTTTGAAGGTTTAGGTCCCTATGTGGCCAGTAAACATGCCGTAATTGGTATAATGAGAACTGCCGCGCAAGAGTATGGCGCAAAAAAAATACGTGTGAATACCATTCACCCGGGACCTGTTAACACTAATATGATGCGCAGGATTGAGGCTGATATATCTCCTGATGATCCTGAAGAAGCCCAAAAAGGATTTAAAGCCATGGTACCTTTTGGAAGATATGCAGAAGTAAAAGAAATTGCCGAACTGGCCCTTTTCTTAGCCTCTGATGAGAGTAAATATATAACCGGTTGTCTTCATGTCATTGATGGAGGTATGCTCGTTAGTTAACCGTCTATTAGGGCTTACCAGGAAACGCTACAAAATTGAGAAATCCTAATTTAATGAGTGATATCAATCACTCTAGGAAGCGTTACCCCAATTAATTTTTCAGCTTTTGTAACATTTTCTATGCCCTGTATCAGAGCATCTGGATTAAAGGAGATACTGTCAATACGGTGTTCAACTAAAAAGGCAGCAAATTCGGGAAAATCGCTGGGTGCTTGTCCACATAATCCAATTTTGGTCTTAGTTGTACGAGCAGCTTTTATGGCCATTGAGATCATTGCTTTTGCCGCCGGATCATTTTCATCGAACAACCGGCTCATAATTTCTGAATCCCGGTCAATTCCCAATGTGAGTTGGGTCAGATCATTAGAGCCAATTGAGAAACCGTCAAAGATCTTAGCAAATTCCTTCGCCAGAATAACATTACTGGGTATTTCTACCATGGTATAGATTTCGAGCCCATTTTCACCACGTTTCAGCCCGTTTTCTTCCATTATCTTCACTACTTTTTTGCCTTCTTCCAGACTTCTGCAAAAGGGAACCATAACCTTCAGGTTATCAAGACCCATTGTTTCGCGCACTTTTTTAATGGCAGCGCATTCCAATGCAAAGCCTTCTTTGTAAAGATCGCTATAGTACCGGGAGGCTCCCCTGAAGCCAAGCATAGGGTTTTCTTCCTGCGGTTCGAAGTCCTTTCCACCAATTAGATTGGCATATTCATTGGTTTTAAAATCACTCAGCCGAACAATGACTTCCTTTGGATAAAAAGCAGCCGCGATGGTCGCGATACCCTGTGAAAGTTGATCAATAAAATAGTCTTGTTTATTTTCATAGGCTCTGGTAAGCTTTGCAACCTGTCTTTTTACAACTTCTGACGTTAAGCTATCAAATTTTACAAGGGCCATGGGATGAACCATAACACAGTGCGTAATGATAAATTCCATCCGTAACAATCCCACACCATTATTGGGTAAGAAAGATAATTGAAACGCATTTTCCGGGTCGGCCAGGATCATTTTAACCTCAGTCTGAGGCATCTCCAAATTTGACAGGTCAATTTGTTTTTCCTCGAATGGAAGCTTTCCCGTATAGATATATCCGGTTTTGCCTATGGCACAAGACATGGTAATCGTACTGTTGTGCTGGATGAGTTCAGTGGCATTACCGCAACCAACTATTGCCGGAACGCCCAACTCACGTGCAACAATGGCCGCATGGCTAGTTCTTCCTCCTTTATTTGTTATTATACCACCTACCTGTTTCAGCAAGGGATCCCAATCGGGCGTTATGGTATCTGTAACAATTATATCATCCTTAGTTAGTTTTGAGGCTTCTTTAGGAGATTTCAGCAATTTTGATATCCCAACCTTTATTTTGGAGCCCACTGCGTTGCCTGTGGTTAATATGGGCCCTTTGCTCAGAAGTTTGTAGGCAGTATGTAAGTTCTTGTTTATATTTTGATGAACGGTTTCTGGTCGGGCCTGAGTTATGAAAAGTTCGTTGGTAATGCCATCTTTTGCCCACTCAATGTCCATGGGCATATTGTAATGTTTCTCAATAAGATGAGCCCACTTAGCCAAGGTAACCACTTCATCATCAGATAATATAAACATTCTTTGTTTTGCAATCGGAGTTTTGGTGTTAATAGTTCGGTCACCATGTTTGGACCTGGAATAGATCATGGTCAGTTTCTTATCTCCTAACTTTTTCTGAATAATGGGGTATTTCCCTTTTTCTAATGTTGGTTTGAATATGTAAAATTCATCTGGATTCACTACGCCTTGAACGATGTTTTCTCCTAACCCCCAAACCCCGGATAACAAAATTGCATTCTCAAATCCCGATTCTGGTTCTATCGTAAAGCCAACACCAGAACAACCTTTATCAGCGCGAACCATTTTTTGTACTCCAACGGAAAGGGCTACCTCATGATGCTTAAATCCATGGTCATTCCGATACTTGATCGCTCGGTCTGTATAGAGAGAAGCAAAGCAATTTTTTACCGCTTCTAGTAAGGCACTTTTACCCTTGATGTTGAGATAAGTATCATGCTGACCGGCAAAACTGGCAGTAGGCAAATCCTCTGCCGTGGCACTGCTCCGAACGGCAACCGCACAATTTTTTCCATGGCAGAGTTGAAGATATGCCTCTTCAATGGCATCTGAGAAATTACGGGACAAATTCCCTTCTATTATCAGTCTGCGTGCTTTTTTTCCTACCTCTGCCAGATTGAAATAACTAGTGGTGTCCAATTCAGTCAATACTTTGTTCAGGGGTTTTCGGATAGAATTTTCATCCAAAAAATTCCAAAATGCATTTGCGGTTGTAGCAAAACCATCTGGGACCATTACGCCGCTGAAGCTGAGCTGATTATACATTTCTCCCAGGGAGGCATTCTTTCCCCCAACAATTGAAATGTCCGTAATACCTAGGTCCTTAAATGGGACCACATGTTGTAGATTCATTTTCTGGCTTATCAACACAAAAGTCAATTGATCTTTTTACTCTTACAATGATCTGAATCAGCCTGATTATTCCATAACTCCGAACTAGTCCACAAAAAAACCGGACAATTGTCCGGTTTTTAATTTTTAAGGCATTTCAAGATAAATTGTGATCTGTAAAATGCTGATAGGGCTTTTGTTTATTTGAAAAAGTTATCCCTGAGGGTCAACTTTTACTCCATCTTTAGAGGAAGCCTGTGGATCAACTTTTACACCATCTTTTGAAGATGCTTGTGGATCTACTTTTACGCCATCCTTAGAAGAAGGCTTAATTTGGTGTTCTTCGCTTGACATGTTTTTGTTTTTGATGGTTTATTCTATCTATATTAGTGAAAAATACTAACTTATCCAAAATAACCGCCCTATAATATGAATCTGAGAGAATTCTTCAATGAATGTCGAGAAAAGGACGTTTTCAAGAATTTGTCGATCTATATCGTCTCCAGTTGGGTCTTTCTGCAGGTTTTCGCCCTTGTTATGGAGCCTTTGGGATTTCCTAAAATTTCCCTCACCTATCTACTGTTGATACTGATCGTTGGTTTTCCCATTTATATTTATCTAATTTGGCGCTATCGTATCAAGGCCGAGCACATAGAAGAAAGCGACGCCGCTACGGAGGCAATGGATCTTGGCACCGCGTCTTCCAAGTCTAATCTGGAGATTGATCCCGGCATGGAGTTAGATGAATTATCCCTGGGAATCGACAAAAAGTTCAGGAGAATGTATTTCCTGGCTTTGGTTTTTATTGGCCTGCTCTCTGTACTCTCTGCCTTCTTCATTGTCAGAACTAATTTAATTAAGGAAAACAGCCCTGTAATGGGAGGCTTTTTATCTGCGGAGGGCAGTGATAAGATCGCCATCCTGAAGTTCGACAATAATACGGGGAACGAGGAATACGATATGGTGGGGAAGATAGCTGTGGACTGGATCATGCACGGAATTACGCAGAATAAGGCGGGCCAGGTAATTTCCCCAAAGCTTGTGGAAGATTATGCCAATATTCTTAAAGCATCCATTATGCCTTCGGGGGAAAATGGGATCTTAACAGAATACCTGAAACCTTCCAGGGTGATTATAGGAGAATATTATCTCAACAGAGGCAAGCTGCTAATACAATCTTCGGTAACTGATGCCAATATGGCCGAAACTTTAATGTCTTTTGCCCCTGTGGAATGCGATCCGGAATCCCCCCTGGATTGCATCGAGGCACTCAAGCAGCGGGTGGTGGGGTTTTTGATCACTGATAAGGACAAAAAAAATAATCTCCAGGAAAGACCCCCAACATATGAGGCATACAGGAGTTTTTTATTGGCAGAAGAGAAAGGAAAAGAAGGAAATAACGAGGAATATATCAGACTATTAAATAAGGCCATCTCTGAAGACAGTACTTATTTTGAACCCAAGGTGTTAAGGGTTGCTTTTTATTACAACCAGGGAGCTTATGTAAAATCGGACTCCTTGTTAAAAGTACTTTCCAAAGAAACCAGCAACAATAGAAGGCAGGTAAATTTGCTCAATTTTTATGAAGCACTCCTGGCAGGGAATAACCGGAATTCTTTTCAATATCTGAAAAACGAATACGATGAGGAAACAGACCATCCTGCAACGAATCTGAGCCTGATGGTACTGGGGCATCAGTTTGTAAATAGACCGGAGGTGGTAGATTCAATATATAAACACATCCCAATGGGCGATATTGATCTGGACAAATGCCAGCAATGTGTAAATCGTTTATATATAAAGGGCTTAGCAGACCTGAATTTAGGCAAAGCGGGTGAAGTAGTGGAGCTTATAGGTCCATTTGCGAAGACCAAAGGGCAACACTGGTTAAAACAAACCCTGATCCGCGCCCTTGTTCGGGAAGGCAACCAGGAGGGTGTGGAAGATGTTTTGGACAGCTATAAGCTGCTGGCAGATAGCTATAAGAGATGGGGCGACCTCAATATATGGGCGGCAAAGGAGTATTTGTTATTGGGAGATATAACCAAGGCAAAACAACTCTTTGAACAATTAATTCAGAGCCTGGATAGAGATCAATTGTCCGAGGAGGACTATACGGAGCTCCTGGCCTGGGCTTATTTTTATCAGGAGAATTACCAGGAGGCAGAGAAGCATCTTGAACAATTAGTTAATAAAAACCGGATCGTACGGACTACAATACCTTTTTGGCTATAGCCTATACAAAGAATGGCAAAGAATCTCAAGCCAAACAGATTTTGAAGCAATTGGAGGGTCTTCGGAAACCGTATCAATACGGAGCAATAGACTACGCCCTGGGGCAATACTACGGAGCCACGGGAAATGAGCAAGAGACACTCGACCACCTCTTAAAGGCAGTAGCGGCAGGAAGGCGATTTTTACCAGGTAATTACCAACACGATATCCTCTTAATGCCCTATTGGGATCATCCTGTTTTTCAGGATGTTCTGGATTTCTGGAAATAATTTAATGGAGACAAGCAACTAAACCAAGAATATGAAGGAACAGAAAAACCTCTTCGCCCTGATTATTGGGGTAGGTGACGACCTCCCCTATACCATACAGGACGCCCAAAAACTTTATGATACCCTTACAGATCCACAGCTTGTGGGATATCCCAAAGAAAATGTAATTCTGCGCACAGGTAAGGATGCTGATCGCCATGGAATTCTCGGAGCCTTTGACGAATTAAAAGATAAAACCGACAAGGATTCATCCATACTCTTCTATTATTCAGGTCATGGGGGAAAATACACCAGGCATCATAAGTTCTATCTGCAACCCTATGGGATGACGGCCGAAAATTATGCTACGCATTGGGTTAAGGCTGAAGAGCTACGAGAAAAGATCAATGCCCTGGATTCTAATAATCTGGTCATGTTTCTGGATTGCTGCCATGCAGAGGGCATGCTGCAGTCTGGCCTGGAGGACTTTTACGGACTGGCACAGAAATTAAATGATGATGGCGGGATGTGGGTGGTGGCCTCATGCCAGGATAAGCAGAAATCATGGCGATTGCCCGGAGATGAGAATAGCCTGTTTACAGAATGCCTGTTAGAAGTAATGTCCGGAAAACATACTTCGCCATTTATTGAGCCCAAGGTCACTATAACGGATGCGGTAGAATATATTTTTGAAGAGGTGCCGAGAAGGGCAGTCAAAGTTATCAATAGCAAAACGGGAAAACCTATACAACAACAGCCTTTTGCAAAGTTCCAGATGTCGGAAAATGTGATCTTGAGCCATTTCCCCAGGAATATTGAGACCCATGCAGCTACCATTGCTGATCTGGAACCCAAACTGGAAAAGTTGGATGAACGTAGTTTGTTGAGGCTGCTCGAGTCTTATGAGGCCGTGGGGAAACGTGAAAAAGCCATTCAAATTCTGGTAGGGCATCCCAAAACAGGGGAAGATGCAGATCTTTTGAATGCATTGGGGGATTTGCATAAGGGGAATTATCTTGAAAGTAGTTTTGAAAAAGACGGATTGGCGGCTCTGGAATGTCATGAGAAAGCCCTGAAAATGGCTCAAAAGGATGAGGAAGAAGAACAGGTATATCTCAATGCCATTAATCTCGCTTTTCTTTTCCTCCTGCTCGATATGAATAAAAAGGAAATGCGAACTTATGCAACGCTAGCCCTGGAAACCGCAACCAATTATTTTTATACCGAAAATATTGATAGGATTGGTACCATGGGGGAGGCCTGTATCTATCTCAATCGTTTAGAAGAAGCCCAATCCCATTACAAAAAAGCCGGAGAAAAAGGCGGGATCCGTGCTCGCATG
>CBDUAW010000039.1:0-11313 GCA_965365215.1 uncultured Eudoraea sp.
TCATAGTCGATGGTATAGGTCTCCCTGCACAACCTGACCTCCTTATCCGATTTATCATAGAAATGGCCCAGTACTCTTTTCTTGATATTTTTGGCCTTTCCCACATAGATGACCAGGCCTTTTTGATCCCTAAAAAAATAAATTCCTGTAGCAGTAGGGAGTTGTTCATAGGTCTCCCTGGCCAGGGATGGTGGAAGGGTTGCTTCCTGGGAGCGGGCATTTAAAAACGATTTAATGATTTCTCCGGAATTGGGCTGCCTTAATACCTTCCGGAAGAGGGTTACGGTGGCAAGGGCATCCCCCCTTGCTCTATGGCGGTCTGTGATAGTAATATCCAATGCCGCACATAATTTTCCCAGGCTGTAAGAGGCTATTCCCGGAAAGATCCTTCTGGACAAACGAACCGTACAAAGCTTCTTCCGCACAAATGTAATCCCGATCTCCCGTAGTTCATTTTTGATGACGTTGTAATCAAAATTGACACTGTGGGCTACAAAAACACAGTCTTCCGTTATTTCCAGAATTCTCGGGGCAATCTCCCCTATAGTAGGGGCATTGCGCACCATAAAATTATCAATCCCGGTAAGCCCGGTAATAAAGTATGGGATTTCACACTCAGGGTTTACAAGGGAGGTAAATTCATCAACTACCTGCTCCCCATCATACTTAATAATGGAAATTTCAGTGATCTTATTACCCTTGATCCCGTTACCCGTGGTTTCAATGTCTACTATAGTGTACAAATACTTTGCTTTTTAAGCCGGAAAATAAAGGTACTTGAAAAATGTAATATCTGGCAACTATGGCCCCTGAAGGAAAGACCAGGTTTATTTTCTTTGGCCCTGAGTTGCTTTTCCTTAATTTAACACTTGTTAAGCCATGAGGAACAAAGATAAAATCTCCTTTAATCCTGGCTATCCTTCAGTGGAAAGTCTTAGGGAAAAAACCAGGAAGCGCATCCCGAAATTTGCCTTCGATTACCTGGATGGCGGGTGCAATGAGGAAGTGAATTTACGGAAGAATACCGCCAATCTGCAACAGGTGGAATTGCAGCCAAACTACCTGGATCCCTATCCCGGCGCCAATTTAAAGAAAACACTTTTTGGCCATCAATACGATGCCCCATTTGGTATTGCCCCAGTAGGCCTGCAAGGCCTTATCTGGCCCAATTCTTCTGAAATCCTCGCGAAGACCTCAATAGAATACAATATTCCCTTTATGCTGAGCACCGTGGCCACAGCCAGTATTGAAAAGATTAGTGAAATAACAGAGGGAAAGGCCTGGTTTCAGTTCTATCACCCAGCAGACAATACGGTAAAGGACGATCTGATAGCCAGGGCAGAAAACGCAGGATGCAGGGTATTGGTATTGCTCTGCGATGTGCCTACCTTTGGGTTCAGACCAAGGGAGATCTGCAATGGGCTGGCCATGCCGCCAAAAATGAACCTCAGTAATGTATTGCAGATGGGAAGCCATCCAAAATGGCTGCTGGAAACGGCAAAACACGGGATCCCCAGATTTGCCAACCTGGAACCCTATATACCCAAAAAGTTGAATTTAACGCAATTAGGAAGGTTTATGGACCAGTTTTTTGAAAAGCGCATGAATGAGGATAAAATTGCCGCCATCAGAGATCGCTGGCATGGGAAACTCCTCCTCAAAGGGGTGGCCTCAGAAAAAGATGCTGAGAAAGCTATAAAATTGGGCCTCGATGGTGTTATAGTTTCCAATCATGGAGGCAGGCAGCTCGATGCCGGCGAAGCCGCAATTAACTCCCTGAGCAGGATTGCCATTACTTATGGGGGGCAGATTCCTGTCATGATGGACAGTGGCCTGCGCTCCGGGCCTGATATTGCCAGGGCGATTGCCTCAGGGGCTGAATTTACCTTTATGGGTCGCGCCTTTATGTACGGGGTTGCCGCCCTTGGGCAGCAGGGTGGAGGGCATACGGTTGCCTTACTGCAAACCCAACTGCAACAGATCATGGAACAACTAGGGTGCAGGGAAGTTAGCCACCTACCTGAGCACCTGCTTTAAAACCCCTAAGATTTTGTACATTGATAGGGATCTGAAAGTGTAACATCACAATTTTTATTGCTAAAAAACCAAACCATGAATCTAATCAACATTATTGAAGGGATAGAAAGATTGGTGATTAGTCTTTTGTTTTGGATCATTTTTATTCCCAAGACCTTGTTTAAAATTGTTGCTGATCCCAACTGGGTGCCCCACTATGTTACCAACGAACTCAAAAAAGATACCCAAAGATTTAGTGATTATATGTCGCCCATAATACTCTATCTGTTGAACACAGTTTTGCTATTAATGGTCTATATTCATATTAAACGCGATGTGCTAAAGGAGTCGCTCACAACGAGTGTTGAAGGCGATGATATATTCGGAAATCTGATCTCTAAACTCGAATTATCAGATAGCCTTTTGGATACCTTAAGCGGTTCTTTTGGTATTGTCGCCGCAACGGTGTTTTTAAGTATTCCGCTTTTTTTTGCTATCGTAAAAGAGATAATAAAAAAGAGAAAGATAACAAGGGCAGGACTAACTCGCGCAACATATATTCAATGTTATTATTTCTCTCCACTGGCACTTTCTTATGCCGGAATTTTTTACTCCGGAGCACTGCTAGAGGACCTGCAATTGAGAATTGCGCTGATCCTTTTTCTTTTGTTTCTTTCTTGGTTCGCAATTGCTCAGGTTCGTTTATTAGCCAAGGAGCTGTATAAAACCAAAAGAATAGCCCTTTTAATTTTTTTGGGGATATGTACAAGTGTTGTTTTAACTTCTTATGGGGTTGTTTCCACTTTTGTTGTTTTTGATGAAGACCGAAAAAAAGTCAGGGGTCAAATTGACGAATTAGTAATTCCATCAACTCGAGAAAAAAAGGAGTTTGTAGTCCTGGTGAAGTGTCCTACCTGTCCGGATGAAGTCTATGACTATACTGTAAGTGTTGCATCAGTTGAAAATGGTGAGTTACTCATTAATCCCGAAACAAAGGGCAAAAAAAAGTACCTTCCATTTCCATCAACGAATGAAACCAAATTCATCATTGACAAACATGAGGAGGAGGAGATTACCCTGGAAATTTTGGTGAGAGCGAAAAGCAATCTGCCCTTTTACGTTGATGTTCTGGATGATGAGAGGAATTCAATATTGGGAGGGATACGATCTAAGGAGGCCAAAGTCATTAGAAAATACCTTGGATATACCTTGTTTATCTTTTTGGCGTTTATGGTTGTTAAGGGCCTGTTTAGTCCTGCCTTCAAGGCTAGAAAGAACGATAGACGTGGGTAAAACAGTTCTTGTGTAATACAAATAGGTTTTCTTATCTTAGTTGTCTTTTTTACTTCTTATAATGGTCCTTAATCCCCTGTATTCAGATTTGGACAATTCAAGGGCGTGACTCCTTGATTTCTTTAGAATTTTGCTCAGTTCCAAAGAATCTGATGTCTGGATATATTTTAATTGGGTATTGGCAAAGGAGTAGACATCCACTTTGGTTTTGCCATTTTTATCCTCACTGAATTTCAAAGTATGTTTTAGATAGAATGGATAACTAAGCGAATTCTTTTTTTTCCAAAAGGCAAGTTTTTCCAATAATGACTTTTTGGGAATAAATGAATCTTCTTTTTCACTAATAATAAGTGGAGATTTAGATTCGATCTCGTATTCCAAATTTTGCAGGAATACTTCAATATCTTCCTTTAGATCTTTTTCTGTGATTCCTTTTGGGCTGCTGTAATTACGGTGTAATAAGGTATCTGCCTGCTGATTTACCTGAGCACTTAAGTTCAAGCTGAAAACTACCAGAAATAATAAGGACAATAGTTTCTTCATAAAAGAGGATTATGCTCAAAAGATTCTGTATACAACGGTTCAAATCTTTAACTACACAGTAAATGTATTCCTCAAGATAGCAAATATTTAGTATTCACTACCAAATAAGGAGGATACACAGTTCTTTTAACAAACTAAATGCCATGTACGGATTACTGGTACAATGGGTGTTGAAATGTTAAAAAAGAGGGAAATAAAAGTTGCAAGACCCGTTTCTGGATATGCAATATTAAAATACAGATCCGGTATTCCACATATATAACCAGGCTACAATGGCGATTCCAACACAGATCAGAAAACGGCCAATTTCAACAAAGTCAATTCTAAATTTCATTTTCGGGGGTTTAGCGTTCTGGGTACAAAATATGAGTGCTTTGTAAAAGGATTTAGGTTTTTGGATCAGTGGTATTTTTTGATCGATTTAAGGCGGGTTCGCAGCACTTAATCTATGTATTCGGTAATTTCCCGGACCTACAAAAAGATGATCTGCATGGGATAAAAACCCAAACTTATCGATAAGCGGATGTACAATTGTACTGCGTTAAACAATTTTAAGATGGGGTTGTCCAGAATTTGTAAATTGGAAGAGTCATATTTCAGGGATAAAGAATAAAGATATTATGGAAAAGGAATCAAACAAAAAATCACTTAGTATTAATCCTGTTGTAGGCACAGTTTTGGTTGCCATAATTGGTTTATTGGGTACGGGAATAGGCGCCTCAATTGGAGGGTATTACAGCATCAGACTCGAGCAGGAAAAGTTACGGTCCAGTTTAATTCTCAAGGCCGTTGAAACAACAGATCCTAAAAGTGCTCTGAATTATTTAAAATTCCTTCAGAATACTGGCCTGGTAAAAGACCTTGAGGTAACCATTGAAGAGTGGTCCAAAGATTCTACCGCGGTTCCCTTACGACCCACCCCCAACCAAGTAGCCCTGGCGGAAATGGATAATACCGTAAAAAGCGTAAGGGTGGCTTCCACAGATAAACTGATATCAGAATCTTCTGCTGATCCCGATGTAATCAGGGAAGTGGTTAGCTCACTAAAAGTACCCAAATCCCCGGATGGCATGTGGAACAACATTGTCTTTTTGAATTCCACCAAAAAATCTGCCTATGATACAGAACTAATTGAATTTTCTCTTACTGAAGTTGCCGCCTTTGAAGCGGAAGTTAAAAAAGGCAATATATTACTGGGCCCTAAAACCAAAGATGCCCTGAATACTTACAAAAAATACCTGTCCGGCATGCAGGCCATGATGGCAAATTAAAATTACTTGGATACTGCCCGGTTTCGTATTTCACAAATCCTGGCAACCTCTATTGTCATTAGTGGGAAAACTATTCAACTTCTTTTAGTGCGGCAATAACATTCAATTCTTTGGAGCGGTCCGGGCCTTCCGGATCTTCACCGGCGCCAAATACAATTTTTTCATTCCCCTGTTCAGAATACCAGGCCGGGCAATCGTTAATCGTTTTTTCAATAGGGGTATAGGTAAAGCCTACTTTCAGGGCTTTGGCATTACTGATTTGTATAAAGTAATCGTCCGATATCGGTGCCCACAGGGGAAGATCGTTCCAGGTAAACAATTGATGTGAACGGAGAAACTCACGGGTAGACCAATACAATTCTGAGCTAGGATTCAAGTATCAAAACACGGAGCTGTTTTTTACTCCCTGAACAGCTAAATAACGGACTAATTCCCGTTAGGAGTCCGGCGGCACAAAGAATTTCAAGAAAGCTTCTTCGTTTCATATAAAGGGTCTTTTATTAAAGTATTAAAAAAGGGATTTGAATTGGGAGAAATAACAGTATTTAACAGGGGAGTTGCTGCGCTAATTATAAGTCTTACAGGGATTGAAACTAAAAAATTTGTATCTTATAACTCCTTGATATTCAACATATCGGCCATTTTTTGGTTTCCGTATTGGCCGTCTAAATACTACTATTATGAAAACAAGACAGGTATTTGTATTTATTGGGATCTTAGTTCTGGTGGCTTTAATAATTTACTTGCTAAATGAAAAGTCAAATCCCATGGTTCCCATTGCCATGGAAGAAACCGAAATGATTAGTGACTTAACACCCGATGAAGATATCTCGCTTTTGGCTTATGGAGACTTCTCTGAGAAGATGATTTACGTAGCCGAAAAGGATGTTGATATAATAGCTGAACGTTATAATGCCGAAATTCAAGGAGACCAATGGCTGTTACCGGAGAATGGCACTACTGCTGCGTATGCAGTTGCTGATATTTCTGACCTTGATATGAAAGCGCCTGTTGAGGGAGAGGATTTTGGGACCCTGGAAGGGATGATATGCAAGGTGTTTACTAAGGAAGGGGTTTGCGTAGACGTTCAGGGAGTTAATGGAGGATTCAAGTATTCCATGAAAACCCCGAAAGGCGGTCTGGCCTGGTGCACCAGTTCCCCTAAGGATACCTGTGATTTTACTAAGAAAGAATACACGGGAAACATCTGGAACGTTGCGGGATGTCCTGATAATGTACAACCCATACAGGCAACCAAGATCGTCAGGATCTGTATGGATGATCGGAATTAGTATTGCCTTCGGTGATCCCTTGAGATTCGGTCCTGTGAATACAGCTTTTATTTGCTACACATAAACTTAAAAAGCATTAAATAAGCCTCTTATTTCTAAATGCAATGCCAGATCCTGATTTTAAATACCGCTCAAAGTCACAGGCCTTTTTAACATCACTAAATAACGAGACATGGACGAGTTGTACCGGAAGCTTGTCTTTAGTGAACTTTACATTTCCACTTTTATGGGCTTGCTATTCGTTAATTGATATTCCTTGTAAATCCCGTATAATACCGTCCATTATGGCATTTTAAAATATAAACAGCAAAGGTAAGAACCATCAATATCTTTTTGAAAAGATGAATGGTAAATTGTCGAAATGAAAAAACCATTCGGTTAAATAAATGCCCTCCTTTGCTCTCGCATTGCTCAAGCTTCAGAGGGCGTAGGTGGAGCCGGAGGGATTCGAACCCTCGTCCAAACAAGCAATTACAATGCTTTCTACATGCTTAGTTTTTGTTCGGTTTTCGATGTGTAACTGACCAAAAACCGCCTATTACACACTTAGCTTCTTTAGGTTTGCTACTTTACCGAAGCCGTAAAGCAGCTATGTTGATTTTTATGGTGCCCCGAAAAAGATCGCCATCAACAAGGGCTATCCAGGGACATTCAGCTTTCCCGCCTTGCGGGACTAGGCCATGACTTACTGTAATTCAGTCAATTAGGCAGCTAAAGCGTAATTAGATTCGCCATTTAAAAGGTTTGAAATATGAGATTAACGAGCTGTATCCCAGCGCTCGACATGCTTACATCGCCATTGGTCTCGCTGTCAAAACCAGTCGGCCCCATATTGTTAAAGAACGTTTGCTTAATAAAGGATTGCGAAGGTAGCAAAAATCCATATCCCCGGTGACTATAATGCCAGAGGAATTTGTCTGTCCCTTCAATTCCATGTATTTTCGAGCAAAATTTATACCAAAATATTTCCTATGCATTTCGGAATCATCAGAGAACGTAAAAATCCGCCAGATCACCGCGTAGTACTGTCTCCGCAGGCCTGCCAAAAAGTCCTGGAAACCCACCCCAAAGCTCAGATTACCGTAGAGCCTTCTCCTATACGTGTTTTTAAAGATGAAGAATATACAGCTGCAGGCATACCCGTAGCTGCTGAAATGGAACACTGCGATGTACTGCTGGGGGTAAAAGAGGTGCCTATTGCTAATTTGATCCCCAATAAAAAATACTTTTTCTTTTCACACACCATCAAGAAACAGCCCTATAACAGGGAGCTTTTAAAAGCCATTCTGGACAAAAATATTGAGCTCTACGATCATGAGGTGATCACCAACCAAAAAGGCATTCGCCTGGTGGCCTTTGGACGCTATGCGGGCATTGTTGGGGCATATAATGGTTTTTATACCTATGGCCAAAAATCTGAACTTTTCCAATTGCCACGGGCCGCTACTTTAGAAGATAAAGAATCCCTGATCCGGGAACTCGCAAAACTACAGCTCCCCAATATTAAAGTGCTGCTCAGCGGTAAAGGCAGGGTAGGGAATGGGGCCAAGGAAATGCTCGATGGAATGGGCCTGAAGGAAGTTGGAGCGGCTGCCTATCTGAATGATAGTTTTGATCAGGCCGTGTATTGCCAGATCGATGTGGATGAATACAACCTCAGAAAAGACGGTCAAAAAGGAAGTATGCAAGACTTCTTTGATCATCCGGAAGACTATAAGTCTAACTTCATGCGCTTTGCCAGGGTCACAGACCTCTATATAGCCGGGCATTTTTATGGCCATGGAGCCCCTTACCTTTTTACACGAGAGGATGCCAAACAGCCAGATTTCAAAATTAAGGTAGTTGCGGATATCAGTTGTGATGTAGACGGCCCGGTGGCCTGTACCCTCAGGGCATCTACTATAGCAGCACCGATTTATGGCTACCATCCGGAGAGCGAATCGGAAGTAGATTATAAAGATCCCGACGCTATCGCTGTAATGGCTGTAGACAATCTACCTGCCGAGCTTCCAAGAGATGCCAGCAGAGGCTTTGGATTTACCTTTGTGAAACACGTGATCCCGGCATTTTACAATGGGGATGCCGATGGAATCCTGGAACGGGCTTTAATGACCAAAGAAGGAAAACTTACCCCAAGGTATGCCTACCTGCAAGAGTATGTAGATGGGAAAGAATAATCGCTTACTCCACTCTTAAATCCCACTGAATAATTGGCTGTACTTTGGGAGCATAGAATGCCCCCAGTGCTTTTAACGAAAGGGTAATTTCATTTTTCCTTTCAAGGGTTTTGAGGTATAAGGTTTTACCCTTGCCTGCTTTTAAGGTAAAAACCGGGGAACTGCTGTAGAAATTATAAGGCATTTGGTTTTCCAGCATCAGATCGCTGCTCGACTTATTTTCCAAATGCACTTCCAGGACCTGAGTGTCTTTTATGTACGCAACTTTAGTGATGGCAATACAGGATTTTAGTAGGGGTTTCAGGTATTCTTCACGTCCTACAAGAAGATCATTGTAAACGGCTACTGTACGCCCCGCAAACAAGGCTTCCTTAAGGCTTTCAAGACTTCTTTCTTTAGCAAAAACCAGTGTAAAGGGGCGGTGGTTTCCTTTTTCCAGGTAATCCCAATCAATGAGTCCATGAATATCGCTGGTACCGATGATCGTTAGGTTTTGTTCCAATGCAAGGGCCAGGGATTCTTCAGCATAGTCAAAGGTGTTGATCACCTCAATTCCATGTAATTCCCCATTTTTTATCCTGTCCTTTTGGAAATCACTCAATACAGGATTCCCTGTAGGACTCTGGGCATACCATGCCGGATGATTCCAAAATACAAAAGCCCCCTGCTTTTTAGCTTCATGAAAAGAGGTTTCGGCCTTATCTGCCATCAGGGAATTGGCGTCCGAAATAAATACGGCATTACTATGGCCTATGGGTTCCTCCCTGGTAATCTCAGAACCGCGAATGATTAGTAATCCGTGATCTTTTGCTTCTTCATAAGCTAGCTGATAAGAACGGTTCCTGTCCGGATGGGGGATATCGTCTATATGCGGCTGATATTCCAGGTGTTCGGTAAGGGATATGGCATCGAGGTTTTCCCTTAGGGCTTCCGTCACCCTGATGGAGGGCCATACTTCCCCATCGGAAAAAACAGTATGCTGGTGCAAATCTGTTTTTAAAGTTACAAAGCCCTCAATATCCGGATATTGAAGGGCGTGCATACTTTGGTGGGTATGATCTTGCGCCTGGATATAAGTCATCAGGAATGCGAAACAAATAAAGGATAAACTATTTTTCATAGGGTTGGATTAAGGTCTACTAAAAATAGAAGTTTCCCGGGAGATATTTAAGGATAAGACATTAAAAAAGCAGCTATGTTCTGCATTTCGGTTAAGTGCGTTTTGGAGAGTTATTAACATCAAGACGTCATTTGCGTGAAATTGACTATCTTGAATAGCTTTTGCAACCATTGATGCAATGAATTTTAACTGGATCACAGAAAGGGAATTAGACGACTCCCTGCGAAAATTCATGATAGACCTGGAGTATAAACTTAGGCCTAAGATTACGCGATTCCTGATGGACCGGCTGGAATTTGAATGCAAGGGTGATTTCTCCAGTTTTAGTTTTGATGTGGATCTCAAATCCCAAAACATCAAAATCTCACCTACAACACCCTTGCCGTATTTTAAAAAGATCAGCTCTGATTTTGAGCGTGAATTTCACTCGTTTCTTTTTTGATCAGCCTGAGGGACTGCTTAAATAAACTGATTTAGTAAGTTCTTCAGTTATGACCTTAAATTGCAGGATTGGTTTGTCGTCCTTAAAGATTGTGACCGCCTTATTTCCCCTGCGTTCAAATTTTCCAAGTCTAATGCGGGAAGTATAGGAATTGTCATCTTGCTTTTTAAGCCCAAGCCTTTTCTTTACCCAGGAACCACCCACTTGATAATACATTCCGTGGATCTTCGGCAACGCTTCAAAAAATAAATGATCGTTCGAATCTATATTGAGTCGGATAATCCCACTTGTCTTTGAAGAAAGGGTTATACCCGACTTAAAATACTCGGGAAAGAAAATAGGTGCAGAAAAGAATGTTGAGGTATTAATGGGTTGGTCTAAAAGTTGCCATTCCGGATTAGCAGGAAGGTGGTGCTTAATAAAATCCTCAGGTTTGGTAAAGAAATAGTGGTCCAGGAACTGCCGTATAAATCGTCCGCTGATCATGTCTACGTGCCCTGAGGCCCAACTGGGATCCATGAGGTTCCATTTACCCCCTATCCAAACTGCGTTCCAGGTATGATTCTTAAATGTTTTCCCGAGAGCAACTTCCCTGATTTGTGTTTTTCCGGTTCCCAGAATTACCTTCGATGGTAACCCAAACTGTTCACAAAGCGCATTGAGCATCAGTGAGAAGTCTATACAAACCCCTTTTTTCTTTTTAAAGGCATGTCTGATCTTGCGATTTACCAACCTCTGAATTCCTTTCTTTAGTTCCTTTTCGGATTCGTAGGAAATCCAGGTTTTTACCTGTTCTTCGGAAGCAGAATTCCTGCCGATCCCGATATTATGGGTAATCCAGATAAAGGCTGCCCTTACCCGGGCCTTATCTTCCTCAAAGTCGTTCATTATCCGGTATCCAAGGGCTTCAAGGGATGAAAAGTTAGGATATGACCTTACCTTTTGATCCACAACCGAAAATGGTTGTGCCAAACAGATATTCATCCAGAGAATAAAAAAAGAAAATAATACCTTGCGCATTACCCTAGTTTTCTTTGCAAAGATATGAATCCTGCAGAAGATTATATTTTAAGGCAACAAGAACCATACCGTAGTATCCTCCTGCATTTGAAGGCTGTGATTGAAGAAGTGCTTGGATTTTTGGAAAAGGAAGCCCATT
>CBDUAW010000040.1:0-11278 GCA_965365215.1 uncultured Eudoraea sp.
TTTTTATTACATATTTTTCAAATAAATCGATATTTCATTACGTATAATTTCTTAATTTTTTATTTTTGCCCTAAAATTTGATGAAATGTCAGGAAAAGTAAAATTAGACGAAATTGATCACCAGATCCTGGATATGTTAATTGATAATACCAGGACCCCATTTACAGATATTGCCAAAAAATTATTGATTTCTGCCGGCACCGTACATGTTCGTGTTAAGAAGATGGAAGAAGCCGGTATCATTAAGGGCTCTTCCCTTACCCTCGATTATGTAAAACTTGGATATTCCTTTATAGCGTATGTGGGGATTTTTCTGGAAAAGACACACCAGACTAAATTTGTTCTCGAGCGTTTGACCGAAATCCCAAACGTAACCGTAGCCCATATAACCACGGGGAAATTCAATATATTTTGCAAAATCAGGGCAAAGGATACCACCCATGCCAAGAACATCATCTTTAAAATAGATGATATTGAAGGAATAAGCAGAACGGAAACTATGATTTCTCTTGAGGAGAGCATCAACGACAAGAAAAGACTGATGCATACCATCTTTAATGAGCTATAAACAATTTTTGTTCGGAAATTAATTTATTATGAAGACATCTGATCTTACTTCCGGGGAATACCATCCTTTTTACAAACCCTACATAGAAGCCTTAGGGGATGTGGAATTGCTGGACATATTGGAAAGACAAATGACTAATTTTCCGCAGTTTATAGCCAGTATCCCAGACGAAAAATTGCATTATAGCTATGCTGTAGGCAAATGGACTGTTGCCGAGGTTTTAGTTCATATCCTGGATGCTGAAAGAATATTTCAATATCGGGCTTTGCGTTTTGCCAGAAATGATAAAACCCCTTTGCCGGGATTTGAGCAGGATGATTATATCCCCAACTCTGGTGCAGATGTAATTAGCAAGGCCTCTTTTATTAAATCGTATCAAATATTAAGGGCCAGCACCTTAGATCTTTTCCGGTCCTTTGATGAAAAGATGTTGCTGCGCATTGGCACAGGAAGTAATGTCCCTATGAGCGTTAGGGCTTTAGGATTCTTCTGTTGTGGACATCAAAAGCACCACAAGAAAATCCTTAAGGACCGCTATCTGCAAACCTAGTCCAATTCTCCCTCACCGTCCAATTCTTCCTCAATATTGGGCTCAAGCTCAGAAGCTGAAGTGCTGTCCGTTTCAACTGAATCGAGCTCCTTTTCAATATTGTCTTCAAAATTAGCAATGAAATTAGATAAACTCTTGCTTATTTTAACCAAGTAGAGCGTGTCTTCAGTCCGAAGTTCAACGGCTTCAATGAGTTCACTATTTCCATTTTTAAAGGCAATGATATCCTCATCTCCATATCCATCCGGATACGTCTCTATAAGCAGAGCGGCTGTTTTGTGGTCCAATTTTTTGTAATCTACCAAAATGCGTTTCATCGGTTGATAAGTTTGCCAAGTTGATTATTGGTGTTATTTAAATACAATACCTAAGCTAGGAAATTTTTCCCTTGGTTTATCCAGAAGAGTTGTCAAATTAGTAAATAAGTATATGTAAGGATTAATCCCTGTAGTAAGAGAATGCTTCTGCAAAAAGTTCTTTGGGAATCTTATTGTCAATAATGGTATCTCCAATTCTTTTGAGTACCACAAAATTGATGCTGCCCCGGGTGTTCTTTTTATCAAATTTCAACAGATCTACAATATGAGCTACATCTGTATCTGTAAATTCAACTTTTTTAAATCGCCTGGTGAACTCAGCTTTAATATCTTCTAACTGGTGCATCCCAAGGCCAATTATACGGTTGGAAAGGTAACCCTCCAGGATCATGCCTATGGCAATGGCTTCTCCATGTAATAAAGGTGGTAGGTTGTTGTCCTCCAGGGAGTAGGACTCAATTGCGTGACCAAAGGTGTGACCAAAGTTTAAAATTTTTCGCAAATTCTTTTCCTTGGGATCCTGTTCAACAATTTCCTTTTTAATAATTAAAGAATCATAGATGTGCTGATCAAGATTTTCATACGAATCTACTTTTTTAAGGGTAGTCCAGTAACTTCCGTTGGCGATAAGACCATGCTTCATCATCTCTGCAAAACCGCTGTTCAACTGACGTTCTTCCAGAGTGCCCAGATAATCGGGTACTATCAGGACCATTTCAGGATAACTAAATACCCCTATTTGATTTTTTAGTACTCCTAAATCTACTCCCGTTTTTCCTCCTATAGAGGCATCAACCATAGATAGCAGGGTAGTGGGGATGTTAATAAAATTTATCCCCCTTTTAAAGGTGGAGGCCACAAAGCCCCCGAGATCGGTTATTACTCCCCCGCCTAAATTAATCAAAAGACTTCTCCGGTCCCCGTCAAGATCGGATAGCGCATTCCACACTTCAGTACAAGTAGTAATATTTTTATTCTTTTCGCCAGATTTAATCTCTATGGCCTCAAATTCAAACTTACCACCCATATTGGCCCTGAATTCCGGCAAACAGTGCTTCTTGGTGTTCTCATCTACCAGAATAAAGATTTTGGAGTATTTCTTTGCCTTAAGATGTAACCTTAATTGGTAGTAAGCCTCATCATCAAAATAAATGTTCCCGGTAGAAGTGGTAATAGCTTCCATATTTTTCTGCGCTTGAGCCACAAAATAAGGGCAATTTTTTTGGATATGAAACCTGCCCCAACTTTTTTAATCAAAATTTCTGTGATTATATTTGATGCGCTGAAAAATCGACAAAAATGAAAGGATTATTTGAGGATACTGCAACGGCATTTGCCTTAAAATCAGATTCTGAACTGGAACGGGCGTACTTCCTGTTTAAGCTAATTGCCAATGAACCGCTTGTAAGGATAGGTACAGCAGTGACCAATTTTGCAATAAATGCACATTTACCTGTTGAAGGACTCATCAGGGCAACGGTCTTTGATCACTTTTGCGGAGGGGTGAGCGAAGCTGATTGCATGCCAGTAGTAGACAAAATGTGGGCCAACAAGGTGTATTCGGTACTCGATTATTCTGTGGAAGGAAAGGATACTGAAGACCCCTTAGATCAGGCGCTGGAGAAAACCCTTACAATCCTGGATTTTGTTAAGGAACAGGAAGCTATTCCCTTTGCTGTATTTAAACCTACCGGTTATGGACGTTTGGCACTCTACCAGAAAATGGGGGAAGGGAAGACTTTAACTTCTGAAGAACAGGCAGAATGGGAACGCATTGTGGGGCGTTTTGAAGCAACCTGTAAGAAGGCTTATGATTTGGACGTTTCATTGCTAATAGATGCAGAAGAAAGTTGGATGCAGGACGCAGCTGATCAGCTGGTTGAACAAATGATGCGGAAGTATAACAGGAAAAAGGCAATAGTCTTTAACACCTTACAAATGTACCGATGGGACCGCATGGATTACCTGCAGGAACTCCATGAAAGGGCAGTTAAGGAGGGGTTCAAAATAGGGGTGAAGGTAGTGCGAGGTGCCTATATGGAGAAAGAAAATGAACGGGCAAAGGAAAAAAGATATCCCAGTCCTATCTGTGCTTCCAAACAAGAGACTGATGACAACTTTAATGCCTGTATCTCATATGTTATAGATCATTTAGATGCTATTTCACTTTTTTCCGGAACCCATAATGAAGAGAGTTGCTACCTGTTGATGCAGAAAATGGAAGAGAAGGGTATTGCAAAGGGAGATCATCGGGTCGGATTCGGGCAGCTCTATGGCATGAGCGATCATATTTCTTTTAACCTGGCAAAGGAGGGATATAATGTTGCCAAATATGTGCCCTTTGGCCCTGTTAAAGACGTAATGCCCTATTTAATTCGCCGCGCTGAGGAAAACACATCAGTGGCCGGACAAACCAGCAGGGAACTTGAGCTCATCAAAAAAGAAAGAAAACGACGTAAGATCTAGTTCCTCTATTCCTTTTGTTCGAAATCAACATCGAGTTGTTGTACTTTAGGATCCCTTTCCGGACTTAAGGTAAAAAACACCCTAACTGTGCCATTAATTGTGTAAATTTTATAGTTTCCGCGCAGTTGATTAAAGGGATTTATTTCGGATATACTATCAATTGCACCAGCTTTCTCCCAAATTTCCTTAAGCTTGGACATTCTGTGTTCTTTGGATTCATCCAGATAAAAGTTTTCTGCAAGAAGTTCGGTTTCCTGATCACTTTCCCAGGATTGAAGAAATTGGGTTATTTGACCTTGCCGTTCCAAGAGTATATCAGATACCGGTAATCTTCTGGGTTTTAGTTGGTCATCCTTAAGAAGCAAGCTGGCAAGCTTGGAATAGGGCCAGGGACTTGTATAGGTTAAATTGCCAAAGGCCATCATTCCTATGCCATACTCGGGAAAGAAGACATAGTTGCTTCCAAAGCCTGGCAAGGCACCCCCATGAGACACCCTCACAAGCCCATCGCAGTTTTTGGTAATTCCAAGACCATACCCGTATCCTGCCATGATAGCGCAGGCTTCCTTGTCAAAATCAGTAGCATTGGCATAGAGTCTTGAAAACTGGGGGGTATGCATCTCCCTTAGCGTGCTTCGTTTTACCGGCCCGGAATCTTCATCACTTCGTGGAGGCCAGGCAGAAAGGTGGAAACTTACGTATTTACTAAAATCCTCTATAGTGGTAATCAGGCCTCCCATAGCCCCGTAAGAACCATCGTGTAACATGGGCTCTAATTTCCATTGATCATCTTCCCATCGGTATCCAATTGCTAAATCTTCTTCCTTTACTTCATCAATCTCCCAATAGGTATTGTTCATTCCCAATGGCTGCAATATATTTTCCCCTATATAACTCTGGTAGGGTAGTCCGGATACCTCTTTTATAATCAACCCCAAAATCGCATAACCCGTATTGCTATATTCAAATTGGTAGGAAGTGGGGGAGGAAAAAGACATTCCGCTGTTGATTAGTTCAAGCAACATTTCATTTGATTCGTCTAACTGTCTGTCGCCCCAGGGATTATCTTCCGGAAATCCGGCAGTCATGGTGAGTAGATTATTTATCGTAATTTCAGGAGAATCTCCCGTGGGGTACTCCAGGGCATTCATCTGGCGGATATACTTGCTTGCAGGATCGCCGAGCGACAGTTTTCCTTCGTCCCTGAGTTTCAGAATAGCCATAGCGGTAAAACTTTTGGACATAGAAGCAATTCTGAATGCAGTAGAGGTAGTTGATGGAAGCTCCTTTTCCAAATTCATTAGGCCTGTAGCTGAAGAAAGTACCAATTGATCATCCACTACAATTCCATAGGCGATTCCCGGGATATGTTCTTCTTCGGCATGTGCAACCATCATTTCCTGGATGGCGTCGGCTTTTTCGCGTATCAGCTCCACACGTTGGTCAGATCTGAACTCCCTGGGTTTGTAGGTATTTGAAACTTTTTTTGCCAGGAGTTCTGCAACGGCATCAGTTGTTTTTTTACAAGAGATCCCTGTCATTAATCCT
This sequence comes from uncultured Eudoraea sp., assembly GCA_965365215.1. GTDB lineage: Bacteria > Bacteroidota > Bacteroidia > Flavobacteriales > Flavobacteriaceae > Lentiprolixibacter. Next base: position 5,450 of record CBDUAW010000040.1, read on the forward strand.
ATGCCCACTGCGATGATTAGTCCTATTTTTCTATTTGTCATGATTACTTGTTTATTGAATCATTAAAGTCTATTTGCCCCAGCTACTTTTAGGCAGCTTAGTCCGGCGCATAACAGACGAATTCTATGATATTGTTTTCGGGGTCCTTTATGAAGATAGATTTCCATTGTACCCATGTAAAGTATTCTGTTCTTACTTCCAGGCCCTTCTCGTTTAGTTCATGAAGTAATGAACTATAGTCCCAATTGTCTATTTCCAGGGCCAGGTGGTGCAGGGCAGATCTTTGAGAATCTACCTCATCTAAGATTTCGTCGAAAGCGGTAGGGTTCTCGGGATGGAATAAGGCCAGGATCTGTGTATGTCCTTTGTATCCCTCCGCAATCTTCAGGAAGGTATATTTCTCGTCTGCTCTCATCACTTCCAGGCCAAGGATTTCACTGTAAAAGTGGCGCATCTTCTCCATATCCCGAACACGTAGTACCACTTCCCCCAGCCCTTTCGTCTTATTGCTGATCATGCTTATTGTGTTTAATGGCCAACCTGGCAGCCACATGTGGGCCTGGTGAAACTTTGCGTTTCTTCGTGCCATGGGAATGAAGCATTATACTTATTATTCTCCCAATAAAATTTTCCACGATTTTTGGGTTCGTTCCCTATTTCGTTCATAGTAGCTGTGTCATAAAGTCGGCCGTTCACCATGGTATATATTACGGAATTTGTGTTCTTTATATCTTCCAGCGGGTTTCTATCGAGCACAATCAAATCTGCAAGCTTGCCTTCTTTTAAGGAGCCTAAATCATTGCCTGCTCCAATATATCTAGCACCGTTAATGGTCGCGGCCTGCAGGGCTTCCATATTCGTCATTCCTCCTTGATGCAACATCCAGGTTTCCCAGTGTGCACCCAGGCCCTGTAACTGGCCATGTGCCCCCATATTCACTTTAACACCTGCATCTGTGAGTTTTTTGGCACTTTTGGAAGTCAGGATGTGTCCGTTTATATATTCTTCTTCCGGGATCATGGTTCTGTGTCTTGCCCGGGCATCTATAAGGCCTCTAGGCGTATATTTTAGCAGAGTTTCGTTTTCCCAAATATTATCGTGTTGATACCAGTAATATTCACCACTCATTCCTGCATAATTCACAATGAGGGTAGGGGTATAACCTGTATTACTATTACTCCAAAGGGTAAGCACGTCCTTATATACAGGCGCAATTGGGATATTGTGTTCTATTCCTGTGTGCCCGTCAAAAATCATGGACATATTGTGATTAAAAGTAGATCCTCCTTCGGGTACTACATTAATACCCAATTCTCGAGCAGCTTGCATTACCTGCTGTCGCTGTTCTCTTCGGGGCTGGTTATAACTCTTTACGGATTGAGCTCCAAATGCCTTTGTTCTGCGAATCGCAGATCTGGCATCCTCAAGATTATTTATTACGGCCTTAAAATCCCCATCAGCACCATAAAGAATAAATCCAGTAGAATACAGCCTTGGTCCAACGGTTTTTCCACTTTTCTGTAATTCGGCTAAGGTGAAGACACTCTCTGTATGGGCGGATGGATCATGTGCCGTAGTTACCCCAAAGGCCAGATTTGCATAGAATTGCCAGTGTTTCTGGGGGCTAAGACCGTAGCGGAACCCCCCTATATGAGCGTGGGCATCTACCAGTCCGGGCATAATGGTCTTGCCGCTCATGTCATATATCTTCGCATCTTTGGGGGCATTTATGCTCGTAGACGGACCTATGGCCTCAATTCTGTTCTCGTGTACAACTAGTGTTCCATTTTCAATTATTTCATCACCTTCCATGGTAATAATCCGGGCATTGGTAAATGCTATTGTTCCCTTGGGTTTGTCGGTAGTATAGGTTAAACCAATTTTAATGCCCTCATCTACTATTTCAGGGAGCTTTTCCGGGGCACCCTCCAGGAAGGCAAACCGGTTTGCAACCTTATCAGAAAAATACTCTTCGCCCAGGGTCCAGAAGACTTTATCACTTTTTGATGACCAATGGATGTTGATACCGGCGTCTTTTGATACCTGAGCTACTGGAAATGCCTTTGTTTCGTTGTCTATATCAATGGTTTGACCTGTGAGTACCAGCGGGGCAATATAAATCTTATGCAAATGTGAAAACGCAATCCATTTATTATCCGGACTAGGGACTAAACGATTGGCATACTTCGATTTAAAGTGTGTTTTTTTATCTTTTCCACTAAGATCAACACTGTGTAATTCCTTAGTAAGATTTCCGAAATAGTAGCCACCGGTCTGATAGAAAACTCTCGAATTTTCAGAATTGAAGATGGGAAAAATTCCCTCTTCAGAGATTTTCTTCGGATTCGTTCCTTTACTATCCATTATGTAGATCCCTGAGCCCTTGCCAAAAGTGCGACCCTGATCATTATTCCCTGATTCTTTTACATATACAATATGCTTCCCATCCGATGAAAAACTCGGACTTCTGTATATCCCCTTCGTTTTGGTCAGTTTAACAGATTGGCCTCCTTTGACAGAGAGTTTGCGGATGCACCCCAGGGTAGTATCGTTCCAGGTAACATAGACCAATTCTTTACCATCAGGGGAAAAAGAAGGTTCTGCTTCAAAGTCTGTATCCGAAGTAAGTCTCTTCGGTTTGCCGTTGGGGAGCGACTTTTGCCATAAATGCCCCAGCGCATTAAAGACCAACATTTTACCATCCGGGGAGGTAATAGCCCCGCGAATCATTTTAGCCGTTTGTGTATCAGGGGCCGCAGGATTATTGAAATGTACCGTTTCTGCAATTTTCAAAGTGGTACTTGCTGAAAATGGGATAGGGCTTACCTTCCCTGTTGCTACCTCAACTTTATGGATTTTGCCCCCTGCCCAGAAAATAATTTCACGATCCCCGTTAGTCCAGTCAAAACGTGGATACACTCCAAAAATGGCCCAGGCTTCTTGTTGGTCCTTATTAAGATTGTCGTATAAAGGCCATTCTTCCCCTGTTTGGAGGTCATGGACGTACAAAACCGTTTTTGTTCTTACTCGTTTTACAAAAGCAAGTTTTGTTCCATCTGCCGATACTGCCGGCCTGGCTGCTCCTCCGGGACCTCCGGTAATTGTTTTTGTTTTCCCTGTATTGAAATCGTATTGTTTAATTACATATATCTGTTTATTGGGATCTTTGTTGTACTGGAAAAACCCTCCGGGATACATGTCTTCACTGTAATAGAGATATTTTCCATCTGCCGATAAATTGGGGTCATTTACATCTTGCTGGCTGTTCTTCTTTTTGGTTAATTGCAAGCCAACTCCTCCACTGATGTGATATTGCCACATTTCACCGGCACCCAATGATCTCTGAGATGTAAAGTGTTTCCTTGCAATAAAACCCTGGCCATCAGGGGTCCATTCTGCATTATTTAACAATCTAAATTTTTCCTTGGTAATTTGTTTTGGTTCAGAGCCATCCGAATTCATCGCCCAAATATTATCTCCTCCACCGGCATCACTGGTAAAAAGTATTTGTTTGCCATCAGGGCTAAAACGCGGCTGCACCTCATAGGGAAGACCGCTTCGCAAGGTAGTTGCTTTTCCACCGGAGATCGGGATCTTATAAATGTCGCCCAGAAGGTCAAAAACTATTTCCTGTCCATCAGGGCTAACGTCCAGGTTCATCCAGGTGCCTTCCTCTGTATTTAGGGGAATGTTTTTAAAATTCCAATTGCCCTGAGGATTGGAAACCTCCCATTTGGTGGAATCTTTTTTTTCTTCTTGTGAAAGACCCAGGGAGAGCCAAAAAATCAGAAGGAGGGAGGATAGGATTTTGATGTAAGACATATTTGATAGTATTATTAAATTTAAGATTATTGAATAGTAATTGGTTTTAGACCTTGTTTGAATTTTTTTCCAAAGCCGGAGTTATTTGGATGATAAGGAACGACAAAGTTAAGGTTGAGGGTATCTGGAATATCTAAATCCAGAGCCCAAAAGATTCCGTTGAGGGCTAACCTCCGCATACTTTCATTTTTCCAATCGTACGGATGTCCAAGCGTAGTAAAGAAGACCTTCGCTTCTTTGCCTTCGGCTCCCTTGTAGGTCTTGGTCCATGCGACAGGATTTTCCAGGGGATAAAGATCTAGTTTGCCCTCCATTTCGTGTTTAGATTTCATTGAACGACCCATCAGAAATGGGCTGCTGTTGCCATGTAAATTCCACTCCCCGCCCTGAACATGGTATAACCAGGAGAAGGCATCAAATTCTTGCACTCCCTTAAGCAAAGGATTTGAAGAATACTTTTCAAAGAATACCCTGGTGAGCGGAGCAGCACCGTCATCGAAATGCCCGTGATGTGTAATCCACTGTTGTCCGAATACCTTAGTGGGCCATTCATTGTTCATATGTAACATTGTAGAATCTTCCTCGTATAGAAAGGCATGCGTAGAGGTCCTGAATCCTACCATGGGCTTTCCTGATTCGGCATAATCTGTTATATACTTTAATTCGCTCTTTGGAAGGGCCCTGAAACGGGTAAATAGTACCATGAGATCTGCTGTTTCCAGGGCTTCAAGACCTTCAATATGATCTGATCTGTTAGGGTCTATGAATCCGAGGGAATCCACAGAGTAACAGAGGCTTACTTTTGCTCCCAACTCGCGCTTGGCCAGGGCCGCGAGCATTGGCATACTTTCCTCAGACCTGTATTCCTCGTCTCCGATCACGAATACAATATGCGGACTTGTTTCGACCATTTTATTGGTTTTTTCATATCGGCCACAGCTGCAAAGGGTTAGGGGTATTAGGATTAAAATCGTTTGTTTAAATGATAGTCTCATTGGGTTGGTTCATTAAGTTCCTCCGAAGTGTAATACCCTCTTTTTTGGGCTATTTTAGCACGTATTTCTTTAACCAGATCTTCTTCAATAGCCTCTGCAGAATTACCAAAAGATTTGCGGATATAGGTTAGCACTGCTGCAATTTCTTCGTCTGATAGGAGAATCTCAAATGAGGTCATTGGTACCTGTCCGGGATACTCTTTGCCTGCAACGGTTATTGGCCCCTGAAGTCCTTTTAGGGTTAGTTTAATTAGCCTTTCAGTGTTTTCTGTAACCCATTCGCTGTCTGCCAACGGAGGAAATCCGGAGGCAGGAAGACCTTTACAGTCTGGTTGGTGGCAGGTGCCACAATATCCTTCTTTGTTGTATACTGAGCGTCCTAAAATAAACTTTTCTCTCAAATCCTCTGGAATGGACTCCGGGATTTCACCTTCATCTTCGGTCTCAACAGTTACCCCGCTTATCCTGTGCTGAATGGCCAAATAGGTGTCCGCCATCCACTCGTCTACCGGTTTTTCGGAAGCTTTGTTGAGAATTTCCTGGGCGGTGTCTTTGTTGAGCCATGAAGCTGCTACAACGGCTTCTAAACGCACCCTGCCGTGATCATCCCCAGCGGCTTGTGCTAAAAGGCCAGTACTTCCTTCTATTTGGTGCATATTATAACGTAAGGCCCTCACGGCAGCAGCCCTAACTCTGTAATCTTTAGCCTTCAATAAAATCTTGAGTAGATCTGCATTAATTCGATTTAGTCCCCAGCTAACCCAAAGGGCTTCCAGGAGGTGGTGTTCATATTGGCCATTATTAGGATCTAAATTTTGGATCCAATTAGTAAGGCTTTCCAGCACCTTTTCCGGAGGTTTGCCACGCAGTGCACGGCGAATTCGGTACCTGGTTCTGTATTCCGGAAGTTTTAAGCCATTGAGTAACTCTTCAATATTCGATTCTGCTACAGGGAACGGAGTCACTAAAGGGCGGCCAGGATAGGTAATCCGGTAAATCCTGCCATGGACAT